>JAGCZP010000002.1 GCA_017959985.1 Clostridia bacterium
CAAATCAGCGCTATATGGGTGTCCGGATAAACCATCTTCGTACATTCTTGCCTTCGTCATCCAACGATTTTGTTTGTAATCAACAGAAATACCAGCCTTTAATAGGGCCTCTTTCACGGTTTCTTCTTGCATGCCTTCAACACCAAGAAAGCCCTCTTTAGAAGGTTGCCGTTTCCGTTTTTCTTTTCCTTCAATCATCGGAATATAGGCTTGTTTAATAGTAATTCCCGGCAAAGCCCCTGTTAAATAGTCCCGGATAACCAAACCGGCTCCATCACTATCTGTCAGCAAAATCACTCCGCGATTTTTCGCCATTTGCCGGAGCATTTCTAAACGTTTTTTATCCTTAAATATACTGAAACCATTGGTAACAAATATGGTTGCATCCACTATAGAAGAAAGTTTGATTTCATCATACTTTCCTTCTACCACAATCACTTCCGCAATACTCAACATAGGCCTTATCCTCGCCGAATGGCTAAAAGATTGGTTACGGTTTCATCCAAAATAAGCCAGCTATCCACAGAAGAGGATTTCATGGCGATATCGGCTTTTGCCAAGGCTTCTAAGCTTTCTCGCAACGAAGCTATGGACATTCTTGCCACATCTCTTGCTGCATTTTGTAAAACAAACTCTCTTCGTTTATAGTTAAAACTCTGTGCAAGCGATTCCGGTGCTACTCCACTGTCCTTTGCCACCTTTACACGGTATAAATCCGCATAGGCATTCGATAACACCGCCAAAACAGCCACCGGCTTTTCTTTATCCCCTTTTAGCGTTTGTAAAATCGAAAAAGCACGACTAGCGTTACTTTGCATAATCATTTTGGATAAATCAAACACTCTAGCTTCTAGGCTTTCCACGGTAGAAGTTTGCACCATATCTTTGGTAATTGGGCCATCTCCCGCCACCGCGCAAAGCTTATCCAGTTCATTGACTAAACGGTACAAATCGGTACCGCAGCGTTCCACTAGCACTTCCGCTACACTGGAAGGTAAATCATTTCCTCTTTTCTTTGCGCCTGCCACCAGTAGCCTTACGCAATCTTTCTCCTCTTGTTGCGGAAATTGAACCGCAATGCCATACTCTTCAAAAAGAGAAATAAAGGTTTTCAAATTAGTGGTACGCTTATCAATCTTCACCGAAGTGAGCCGAACAATCAGTACCCCTGTTTCCGGTAAATCGGATAGGAATTCTTCCCAATACTTTAACGTCTTATCATCGGCTTTGCCGATATCCAATTCCCGTACACAGACTACTTTTCGGTCGGTTCCAAAGGGCAATATTTCCAGTGCCCCAAAGATTTCCGATACCTCTGCGTTTTGCCCGTCAAAATACTGTAATCCAAATTCATCCGGATCTTTTCCGCAAAGTTTTTCAATAAGTTTGTTGGTATAAAACAGGGTAAGATACGGTTCATCGCCATACAAAAGATAGGCATGTTTTATCTCTTCACTTTTCAAATGTTTTTTTAAATCTGCTTCTGTCATTGGCATATCCTACCCTCCTTTTTCGTTAATTCTTCTTTCTAGCTAAATCCTTCATACGCATCTCATGGGAGAGAATCCGTTTTCTTAAACGAATGCTTTGTGGTGTAACTTCAACCAATTCGTCATCGTTGATAAATTCCAAGGACTGTTCCAGTGATAAGGTCGTTGGTGGCGTTAGACGAAGTGCCTCGTCCGAACCCGCTGCACGCATGTTGGTAACGTGTTTTTTCTTACAAACATTGACGGTAATGTCTTCGTTTTTCGGAGACTCTCCGACAATCATTCCTTCATAAACCGGAACACCAGGTCCTACAAACATAATACCACGATCTTGTGCATTAAATAATCCATAACTGGTGGTATCCCCTGTCTCAAAAGAAACTAGCGAGCCTTGCGTTCTTTGCGGGATTTCTCCTTTGTACTCTTCGTACCCATCAAACACACTATTCATAATGCCATTGCCGTTGGTATCGGTTAGCATCTTTTGCCGAAAGCCCATAAGGCCTCTGGAAGGAATACGGAATTCCAAATGGCTCATACCCGTCTCGTGGGTCACCATATTTTTTAGTTCTGCTTTCCGGGTACCTAAGGATTCCATCACCACACCAACGTAGTTTTCCGGAACCTCAATCATCAGGATTTCCATAGGTTCTAG
>JAGCZP010000030.1 GCA_017959985.1 Clostridia bacterium
AACGCCGTACAAAGGCAACCATCGCCAAAGAAAAGGGGTTAGAGCCCTTAGCACTGTTGTTGTTTGCGCAAAAGAAAGATTGTCCCTATCCTTTAGAGGCTGCAGAAGAGTATGTAAACCCTGAAAAAGGGGTGGAGACCGCAGAGGATGCTTTACAGGGTGCCAACGATATTATCGCGGAAATGATTAGCGATGATGCGGCCATTCGTAAAAAACTTCGTGTTTTCTTGCAAAAAAATGGCTCCATAAATTCCGAAGCCGCTACCGAAGAAGATACGGTGTATAGTCTCTATTATCACTTTTCTCAACCGGTTTTCCGTATGCATGGCCACCAAGTGTTAGCCATCAATCGCGGAGAAAAAGAAGAAAAACTAAAAGTGTCGGTTGTTGCAGACAAAATCAAAGCCATGGATATCCTTTATGACGATGTTTTAAAAGGTGATTCTAAAGCTCGAGAATTTGTGCAAGCGGCCGCAGAAGACGCGTACGATCGTTTAATTTTTCCCTCGTTAGAGAGAGAAGTGCGCTCGGATTTAACCGATATGGCTTGCGAAGGGGCTATTGGACAGTTTGCGTTAAACCTTCGTCCCTTACTCATGCAACCACCCGTCAAAGGAAAAGTCACCTTAGGATTGGACCCTGGCTATCGTATGGGATGCAAAGTAGCGATTGTAGACCCCACAGGAAAAGTGCTGGATACGACGGTTGTATACCCAACTTATGGGGAGAAACAAAAAGAGGAAGCTATTGAAAAACTTAGTGTGATGATTAAAAAGCATCACGTGGAACATTTAGCCATTGGTAACGGAACGGCTAGCCGTGAGACCGAGCAAATGGCGGTGGAACTTATTGCTCGTGAAAATGCCAAAGGAGCCAATTTAAGTTATATGATTGTTTCCGAAGCAGGTGCCTCCGTTTATTCGGCCAGTGAATTGGCGGCAAAAGAATTCCCACAATTTGATGTTAACCTTCGTTCGGCGGTTTCTATTGCCAGACGGTTGCAAGATCCTTTAGCAGAACTTGTTAAAATCGAACCAAAAGCAATTGGTGTTGGGCAATACCAACACGATATGCCCCAAAAGCAGTTAGAAGAGGCGCTAGATGGGGTTGTTGAGGATTGCGTAAACTCTGTAGGTGTCGATGTCAATACGGCTTCTCCGTCGCTTTTAAGACGGGTTTCTGGACTCAATGCTACCACGGCGTCAAATATTGTAGCTTTCCGCGAAGAAAACGGTTCGTTTACGGATAGAAAACAATTAAAGAAAGTACCGAAACTAGGTCCGAAAGCCTATGAGCAATGTATCGGCTTTTTGCGTGTTCCGGAAAGCAAACAAGTGTTAGATAATACCGCCGTTCACCCAGAATCCTATCAAGCGGCGGAAAACATCTTAAAGATTACCGGACATACGGAAGAGGATATTCGAAAAGGAAATCTTTCTAATCTGAAAACCCAAATCGAATCCTATGGGATAGAGAAAGCGGCCAATGAAGCAGGAATTGGTGTTCCGACCATGCTGGACGTTATTGATGAACTGGAAAAACCAGGAAGAGATATTCGGGATTCCCTGCCAAAACCAATCCTTCGTACCGATGTTATGGAAATGAAGGATTTAAAACCAGGTATGAAATTATCAGGTACCGTTCGTAACGTTATCGATTTTGGTGCCTTTGTGGATATCGGTGTTCACCAAGATGGTCTTGTGCATATCTCGGAAATATCTGATCGCTTTATTAAACACCCTTCCGAAGAATTGTCTGTTGGAGATATTGTGGATGTAGTTGTTTTGGGCGTGGATGAAGCTAAAAAGCGGATTAGCCTATCCATTAAACAAGCCAATAAAGCAGAAGAAACCAAGTAATGGAATTAGTGAGATGAAATAAAAAATGCAAACAAGAGAAGATTTGAGAAACGTTGCCATTATTGCACACGTTGATCATGGAAAAACAACCTTAGTGGATCAACTATTACGCCAAAGTGGTGTTTTCCGTGAGAATGAACAAGTATCGGAACGGGTTATGGACTCGGGGGATTTGGAAAAAGAACGTGGGATTACCATTCTCTCGAAGAATACCGCCGTTCGTATGGGCAACACAAAGATTAATATCGTGGACACTCCCGGTCACGCGGATTTTGGCGGAGAAGTGGAACGCATCCTTTTAATGGTAGACGGTGTGGTCTTACTGGTGGATGCGTTTGAAGGGTGTATGCCCCAAACACGTTTTGTGTTAAAGAAAGCTTTAGCGGCAGGGAAAAAGCCCTTAGTGGTTATTAATAAAATTGATCGTGACGGTGCTAGACCAGAAGAAGTTATTGACGAGTTAATAGACTTGTTTATCGAGTTAGGAGCGGATGATGATCAACTAGAGTTCCCAGTGGTATATGCCTCGGCGAGAAATGGCTATGCATCGCTAAGCCCTGAAGACCGATCTGGTACTATGAAACCGTTATTTGACGCGATTTTGGAACACATTCCGGCCCCTGTGGGAGATCCGGATGGACCTTTGCAAATTCGGTTTTCCAATATTGACTATGATGATTATGTAGGTCGTATCGGTGTTGGCCGTGTGGAACGCGGTGTTGTAAAAGCTGGACAAGCGGTCACCCTTTGCCGAAGGGATGGAAAAACCGTTCCGGCTCGTATTGGTAAATTGTATCAATTTGAAGGGTTACAGCGGGTTGAATGCGAAGAGGCAAAAATCGGGGATTTAATCTCTGTTAGCGGTATAGCTGATTTGAATATCGGAGAAACGGTCTGTCAAAACGATTGCATTGAACCCTTACCGTTTATTGATATTGACGAACCAACCATTTCGATGGTTTTTATGGTAAATAACAGTCCCTTTGCCGGAAAAGAAGGAAAATTTGTCACTTCTCGTAATTTACGGGATCGGTTATTTAAAGAAGTGCAAACAAACGTTAGTATGCGCGTCAAGGAAACGGAGACAACCGATGCCTTTGAAGTATCTGGTCGTGGAGAATTGCATTTGTCCATTCTCATTGAGCAAATGCGACGCCAAGGGTATGAATTTGCTGTGAGTAATCCTCGTGTTATTTTCAAAAAGGATGAAAATGGGAAATTGTTAGAACCTATGGAAATCCTAATGATTGAGGT
>JAGCZP010000031.1 GCA_017959985.1 Clostridia bacterium
GCTACTTCTCGTGCAATCCCGAGCACAGATTGGCAATCGGCACGGTTTGCTGTAATGGAAATATCAAAAATATAATCATCTAGTCCTACCAGAGGTTTAATATCGGCACCAATAGGAGCGTCATCCGGTAAGACCAATAAGCCACAGTAATCGGCTCCAGGGTATAAATCTTCATTTAAGCCTAGTTCCACACCACTGCAAAGCATTCCAAAGCTTTCATAGCCTCTCAGTTTTCCACGTTTAATGGTGGCAATGCCTTCAATGGTTTTATGATCTTTTGCGGTGGCATAAACGGTGGCACCTTCCAGGGCAACTGGAAATTTTTTGCCGACGCAGACGTTGTCAGCGCCACAGCAAATCTGTAAGTCTTCGCCTTGTCCTGCATCCACTTTGCAAACATGCAAATGAGTTTCGGGAATGGGTTCACATTCTTTTACGATACCGACAACAACCTTTTGAATATCTTTTCCGATATCGATTAATTCTTCGACTTCAAAGCCACAGTCAAAGAGTTTTTCTTCTAATTCTTGGGGAGTTACATCGATGTCGACGAACTCTTTAAGCCAGCTATACGGTACTTTCATGTTCGTCAACCTCCTTAATCTTTAAATTGCTTTAAAAAGCGTAGATCGTTTTCGTACAATAAACCGATATTGTTAATGCCGTATTTCAACATAGCAATTCGTTCAATACCAATGCCAAAGGCGAGTCCAGAATAGACAGTGGGGTCAATTCCACAGTTTTCTAAGACCTTGTGGTGAACAATTCCACCCCCGAGGATTTCAATCCATCCGGTTCCTTTACATAGACTGCAGCCTTTTCCACCGCATTCAAAGCAACTGACATCTACTTCTACGCTTGGTTCGGTGAAGGGGAAATAACTGGGACGTAATCTTGTTTTCACTTCGGAACCAAAAATTTTCTTAACGAATTCGTCTAGCATGCCTTGTAGGTCGCACAAAGTAATACCTTTATCCACAACCAATCCTTCCATTTGATGGAATTGTGGAGAGTGAGTGGCATCGCTATCCGAACGGAAGACGCGACCCGGTACCAATACTTTAATGGGTGGTTTTTCACTATTCATAACGCGAATTTGACCAGGACTTGTGTGGGTGCGAAGCAAAATATCTTCAGTAATATAGAAGGTGTCTTGCATATCTCTGGCAGGATGGTTTTTGGCCACGTTTAAACTGGTAAAGTTGTGGTCATCATCCTCAATCTCGGGGCCTTCAAAAATTTCAAAACCCATACCGGCGAACACATCCACCATTTGATTCTTTGTGATGGTGATAGGGTGCAAAGAACCAGAAGGACGTTTTTTAGCAGGCATGGTAATATCCACTTGCTCTGTTTTGTTCCGTTCTTCTAATTCTTTTTCTTCCAAAATGGTTTGGATTTTTTCGTATTGCTTGGTAACCTCGTCACGGAACTCGTTAATGAGTTTTCCCATAGCGGGACGAGCTTCTTTTGCAACAGAACCTAATCCTTTCATTAAGTTCGGAATGCTTCCTTTTTTGCTTAAAAAGTTTTGCCAAAAGTTTGCTAAGTCATTCTTATCTTTGACATTTTGCAAAGCTTCTTCCACTTGTTTACGCAAGTCTTTGATTTGTTGTTCCATCAAAACACCTCTTTACTCCATAAAAAAACAGCTTCATCCCGCAAGGGACGAAGCTGATAACTCCGTGGTACCACCCAAATTTTGCATTGCTGCAACACTCAAAAACGTATAACGTCGTTACCCGTCAAATCCTACTAAAGGGGTTCAGATTTGCTGCTCCAGAGTGAACTTCTGTAAGGTTTGTAACGAATTGCTTTCAGCCGGTGACAATTCTCTCTTTTGAAACAAAGAATTACATACTCTCTCTTTCTTTGCATTTACCAAACACGAGTTTAGCATAGAGGAGTAGAATCTGTCAAGTAAAGACGAATAAGAATAAATGTAAATAGTTTAAAAACATGTAGTTTCCTTGCTTTACAAAATAAATAGATTATTGTAAAATAGTAGAAACATAATACGGAGGGTTTAGTAATGACGCCTAAATATAAACGCATTTTACTAAAATTAAGTGGAGAAGCCTTGTCTGGTGATAAAGACATGGGCTTAGATTTTGAAAGAATTGCCAAGTATTGTCAACCCATCAAAGAATGTGTTGATGCTGGTGTAGAGGTTGGCATTGTCGTTGGAGGTGGAAACTTCTGGCGTGGACGTCAAAGCGGACAAATGGACCGCACCCGTGCTGATCAAATGGGAATGCTTGCAACAATCATTAATGCGCTTGGTATATGTGATGTGTTAGAACAACTCGGATGTGATGTTCGTGTGCAAACAGCGATTCATATGAATCAAATTGCCGAACCTTTTATTCGGAATAAAGCGGTTCGGCATCTAGAAAAGGGAAGAGTCGTTGTTTTTGCGGCAGGAACCGGAAACCCATTTTTCTCTACAGATTCTGCAGCAGCTCTTCGTGCTATCGAGGTGGATGCGGATATTATCTTTAAAGCAACCATGGTGGATGGCATTTATGATTCGGATCCTAAAACCAATCCTAATGCAAAAAAATATGATACATTAACCTTTAGAGAAGTGTTAGACAAAGATTTGAAAGTTATGGATGCCACGGCGGCGGCTTTGTGCAGAGATAATAATATGCCGTTACTCGTCTTTAATTTGGAGAATCCAGAAAATATTGTGAAAGCCGTTTCGGGAGAAACGGTGGGAACCATTGTTCATAACTAAGGAGGAATTTTTGATGCAAGAGATTTTTGAAAAAGTTGAATCCAAGATGAATAAAACTTTAGATGCTTTGAGAGTAGAGTACGAATCCATTCGTGCCGGTCGTGCTACGCCTTCTATTTTAAA
>JAGCZP010000032.1 GCA_017959985.1 Clostridia bacterium
AATCTTTTTTGTCAATGAGACTCCAGTCCACGCATTTTTTCAGATTCTTTTTTAAAATTAAATCAAGCCAAATACGCGTGCTTCTGCCATTACCTTCCATAAACGGATGCGCGACATTCATTTCAACGTATTTTTTGACAATGTCTTCAAGCGTGTTCTCGGGCATTTTTTCGATATGCGCGAGCGCCCCGTCAAGATATTTCGCGGGAGCGAAGGCAAAACCGCCCTTTGCGATATTGACCGTCCGTATCTGTCCCGCAAAATCGTAGAGCCCGCCGAAAATATATCCATGAATCTGCTGAAGACCTTTTGCTGTTCCAACTTCGATGTTGTCGACAAAACCACTTTCAAAAAGCTCATATGCCTTTTGTTTGCTCTTTGCGTCAAGTGAGGTCTCCATATCCTTTAACCATTGGATAAAAACTTTAGATTTTTTGCTCGGTATCAACGCAATGACCGTATTAAGCCCTTGTTCGTCCACTACATCCGTGTTGTAAAACTTACCGTCCCGCGCTGTTAATTTCAGTTGTTTGCAATTTGCAAACAACTCACCGTTTCTTCTTTTTACGGTTGCCCAATACACACGTGGATTCTTGCTTTTTGTCAGCGCTTCTGCAATATCTATAGCACAAAACCACCATTTGGAACTTTCTTCGTCCCAAACAGCTCGCACCGGTATATCTTCAAAAAATCGGGTGGATTTTTTTTGCACACTCATGTCTTTCTCCATTTTCCATAATTCCCTCCGCCTAGTTACGACGGAGGGAATCCCTTTAGATTATTCTTATATAGCGACTTTTATCTTATTTCCCTTGATCCTTAATCGCGGCTTGTGCAGCAGCTAAGCGCGCAATCGGCACACGGAATGGGGAACAAGAAACATAGTTAAGACCAACGCGATGGCAGAATTCTACAGACGTTGGGTCGCCACCGTGCTCACCGCAAACACCAAGTTTGATGTTTGGACGGGTGGCACGACCTTTTTCAACAGCCATTTGAATTAAGGAGCCAACGCCAACTTGATCCAAACGAGCAAATGGATCAGCTTCATAAATCTTATTCTCATAATAAGCATCTAAGAACTTACCAGCATCATCACGGCTGAAACCAAAGGTCATTTGAGTTAAGTCGTTGGTACCGAAGGAGAAGAATTCGGCTTCTTCGGCAATTTGGTCGGCTGTCAACGCAGCACGTGGAATTTCAATCATAGTGCCCACATGATACACCATAGAACTTCCAGCTTCTTCGATAAGGGTGTCGGCGGTCTTCACAACCACGTCTTTAACGAATTTTAATTCGCGTTTTTCACCAACTAAAGGAATCATGATTTCTGGAGTGGTGTTCCATTCCGGATGCTCTTTAGATACATTCAAAGCGGCTTTAATAACAGCAGTGGTTTGCATGGCCGCTATTTCCGGATAGGTGACAGCCAAACGACAGCCACGATGACCCATCATGGGGTTGAACTCATGGAGTCCGGCAATAACGCTTTCGAGTTCGGAAACGTCCATCTTCATTTCGCCGGCCAATTCCACGATATCTTCTTTCTTCGTAGGAACAAATTCGTGAAGAGGAGGATCCAAGAAACGAACGGTCATCGGACGTCCCTCTAACACACGATACATCTCTTCAAAGTCGCCTTGTTGCAATGGCTCAATTTCCGCCAAAGCGGCTGCGCGATCTTCTGGTGTTTTGGAAACAATCATCTTGCGGATGGCCTTAATACGATCCGCTTCAAAGAACATATGCTCGGTACGGCAAAGGCCAATGCCTTCGGCACCGAATTTCACCGCTTGCGCCGCATCACGCGGGTTGTCCGCATTGGTACGAACGTTCAAAGTACGGCGAGAATCAGCCCACTTCATGAAACGATCGAAATCGCCAGAAATGGAAGCTTCCACTGTCGGAATCATTTCGCCATAAATCTTACCGGTGGAACCATCGATAGAAATCGGGTCACCTTCGTGGAAAGTTTGACCAGCTAAGACAAAGTATTTCTCTTCTTCATGCATATGGATATCGCCACAACCGGAAACGCAGCAAGTACCCATACCACGGGCAACAACAGCGGCGTGAGAGGTCATACCACCACGGACGGTTAAGATACCTTCGGCTTTTTCCATACCTTCGATATCTTCCGGGGAGGTCTCTAAACGAACCAAGACAACTTTCTTACCTTCGTCAGCCAAGTTTTTCGCATCGTTCGCAGTAAAGACCACTTGTCCACAAGCGGCTCCAGGAGAAGCGGCTAAGCCGGCGCCTAAGGCTTTGGCATTTTTCAAAATCTTAGCATCAAATTGTGGGTGTAATAATGAATCGAGTTGTTTGGGATCTACACGCATAACGGCTTCGTCCTCGGAAATCATTCCTTCATCCACCAAGTCCACAGCCACTTTCAAAGCAGCCGCAGCGGTACGTTTACCATTACGGGTTTGCAACATATAGAGTTTCCCATTTTCAATGGTAAATTCCATATCTTGCATGTCACGATAGTGTTTTTCTAAGTTGTTGGCAATGGTAACAAATTGCTCATACACCTCAGGCATATCTTCGGCCAACTTGGTGATATGGCTTGGCGTGCGTACACCGGCCACAACGTCTTCGCCTTGGGCATTGATTAAATACTCACCGAACAAGGCTTTTTCACCAGTAGCAGGGTCACGGGTAAAGGCAACACCGGTACCAGAATTTTCGTTTAAGTTACCAAAGACCATGGGCTGCACGTTAACGGCAGTACCCCAGCTGTAAGGAATCTCGTTCATACGACGATACACGTTAGCACGCGGGTTGTCCCACGAACGGAAAACCGCTTTAATGGCTTCCATTAATTGAACTTGAGGATCAAATGGGAAATCTTCTCCCTTTTGTTCTTTGTAATACTCTTTGAAACGCTTAACAAGCAATTTCATATCATCGGCATCCAAATCGATATCGTCTTTGACGCCCTTTTGTTCTTTCACTTCGTCAATGATAACTTCAAAGGTTTTCTTCGGAATCTCCATAACGACGTCCGAGAACATTTGAATAAAACGACGGAAAGAGTCATAGACGAAACGCTCAAATTTTGGATCGCTGTTTTGAGCAATTAATCCTTCCACAACGTCTTCGTTCAAACCAAGGTTTAAGATGGTGTCCATCATGCCTGGCATGGAAGCACGGGCACCGGAACGAACCGAAACGAGTAAAGGATTTCTCTTGTCGCCAAATTTCTTTCCGTTAATCTCTTCTACTTTTGCCAAGTAGGTCTTAATTTCTTCTTCAATTTCTGGAGCAATGCGTTTACCGTCTTCATAGTAACGGGTGCATGCTTCGGTTGAAATTGTAAAACCTTGAGGAACCGGTAATCCTAATTTTACCATCTGTGCCAAGTTGGCACCTTTTCCTCCCAACAATTCGCGCATGTTCTCATTACCCTCTGAGAACAGATACACATACTTATGTCCCATTGTTTACATCCTCCTAAGTTCAAAAGAAACAAACCGTTTTGAAAACGGCAGAATTTCCTTTTTAAAAAATATAGAATAGTATACCAAAAAGAACTCTTGATTTCTACCCTTTTTTTATATTTTTTATAAAAATCCTATTTATATTGGACACAAAACGGAACCTTGCACAAAAATTTTTGAAAAATTTTGTTGACGAACACCAAAAGGTGTGCTATATTTACTATACCTCATTTTGTGGAGGTTTATTTTTTGCGCGTTTTTTTGCGTCTCCACGGGATTTTTGAGGGAGGCTAAATAGGAGGTGCCGTTATAATGAGAGTCAAAATTACCATGGCTTGCACAGAGTGCAAACAACGCAACTACAACACCATGAAAAACAAAAAGAACGACCCTGACCGATTGGAAATGAACAAGTACTGTCGGTTCTGCCGCAAACACACCCTGCACAGGGAGACGAAGTAAGGAGGATTAACTATGGCAGAAAAAACAAGTTCCGCCAAAACCGCCTCGGAGAAGAAAACGTCCCCTGCAAAGAAAAACAGCGGTGGGTTTAAGCGTTATTTCAAAGAACTCAAGGGCGAGTTCAAGAAAGTGACTTGGCCAACCTGGCCTGCCTTATGGAAAAACACATGGGTAACGATTGCTATGTGTGCCGTTGTGGCAGCCGTTGTGTGTGTCATTGACATTGGACTTGATTCGTTGATCAACCTGCTCCTGAGCATTTAAGGAGGGGATACCATGGCGGAAGAAGCAAAATGGTATATTGCCCATACCTATTCCGGCTATGAAAACAAAGTTGCCACCAATTTACAAACGATTATTGAGAATCGTGGTCTCCAAGACTGGATTCACGAAGTGTTCATCCCCACCGAGATTATTACCGAAGTGAAAGATGGACAAACCAAAGAAACCGAGCGGAAGAAATTCCCCGGCTATGTGTTCGTGAAAATGGTCATGACCGATGAATCTTGGTTCGTCGTTCGCAACACACGTGGTTGCACCGGGTTCGTTGGCCCTGGAGGCAAACCAGTTCCTCTCACCGAGAAGGAAGTGGCCGATCTTGGTGTGGAAAAACACCAAGTCGAAATCAACTACGCTGTCGGTGACGTGGTCCGCGTCATTGATGGTCCGTTCGAAGGATTTACAGGCAACGTAGAATCCATCGATACCGAAAAAGGTACCGCTTGTGTCATCGTTTCCATGTTTGGTAGAGATACCCCTGTGGAACTGGAAATGGGACAAGCAGAATTAATGGACTAAACACATTGGTAGTAAATGCGGCACAACCGAACCGCATTGTGACTGTG
>JAGCZP010000033.1 GCA_017959985.1 Clostridia bacterium
ACCAACGTGAGACGAAGCCATCACGCCACCTTTTTTCACCGCGTCGTTGAGCATTGCCAGCGTCGCCGTTGTTCCACAAGCACCGCATTGCTCTAATCCGATTTCTTCTAAAATATGCGCAACCGAATCCCCCACAGCCGGGGTTGGAGCTAGTGACAAATCAACAATGCCAAAAGGTGCTTCCAATCGTTTTGAAGCCTCCGTAGCAATCAATTGTCCCATCCGCGTAATTTTAAAAGCGGTTCTCTTAATAACATCGGCTACTGCAGTCAAATTCTCTCCATCGCCAAGTTTTGCAATAGCTGCCCGCACAACGCCAGGACCAGAGACCCCCACGTTAATAACCACATCCGGCTCGCCAGGTCCGTGGAACGCCCCCGCCATAAAGGGGTTATCTTCTGGAGCGTTACAGAATACCACAAGTTTAGCCGCACCAATACATTGTCGATCTTTGGTCAGTTCCGCTGCTTCTTTCACAACACGACCCATCCGTTCCACCGCATCCATGTTGATTCCGGTTTTGGTGGATCCAATATTGACCGACGCACACAACCGCTCGGTTTCCGCAAGCGCACGTGGAATCGCATCAATAATTTCGCTGTCTCCAGGGCCAAAACCTTTTTGCACCAACGCAGAAAAGCCACCTAAGAAGTTCACGCCGCAATCTTCTGCCGCTTTATCTAAGGTTTTCGCAAGTTTTAAAGCGTCTTTGTTTTCACAAGACGCCAAAATCATCGCCGCAGGAGTAACCGAAATACGCTTATGGATAATCGGAATACCATATTCGGATTCTAGTTGTTCGCCCACACTTACCAAGTTCTTAGCTTTGCGAACAATTTTATCATATACACGCTGACACATCACATCCACATCGCTGTGACAGCAATCCAAAAGAGAGATTCCCATGGTAATAGTTCGAATATCCAAGTGTTCATCTTGAATCATGGAAATCGTCTCTAAAATATCTTTTGTATTAATCGTTCCCATTTTCTTTCCTCTTTAAACTGTGTGCATGGCATTGAAAATATCCTCATGCATCACATGAATGGATAAACTCTTTTCTTTTGCCACCTGATCCATTTCGTCTTTAAATGTTTGCAAAGACACGTCTGTTTTTTCAACATCCACTAACATAATCATCGCAAAGAATTCTTGCAAAACCGATTGGGTGACATCAATAACATTGGCATTATGTTTGGCACACACCTCGGTTACCTTGGCCAATATCCCCACTTGATCATGTCCAATAACACTAACAACAACTCGCATACTGAGCACCTCTCTTTTTCTCTATCTTTTTTATTCTATCACAAGTTTTCAATTTTTAGGAATGTTTTTGTATACAAACCGTATTATTTATTTAATATATTACAATTTGTAGTGCGTTTTCCCTTTGCTTTTTGAGCCCCTTGGTATATACTATCCCTTAGAGGTGATACCATTGCCACAATTTGATTTTCACATGCATACCGATTCTTCTCCAGACGGAACCGACAGCGCGCTAACCATGTGCGAAGCCGCCATCCAAAAAGGTATCGAGCACATCGCCATTACCGACCACTTGGATTTCCCGGATTATGAAACCGACCGGTATGCGGATCGGGTCGAACGAGCCTGGGAAGAAATGAATCTTGCCAAAAAAGAGACCGAAGGGCAACTCACAGTTGCTTTGGGAATCGAAATCGGATCTCCCCTTTTGATGCCCACCTTAACAAAACAAATCTTAGGCATTCATTCCTATGATTTCGTGTTGGCCTCTCTCCACCAACTCGGTCGAGAACCAGATTTTTACTTTGTCGATTTTAATAAAGTGGATATCTTAAAAACCATTGATGACTATTTTGATGGCATCTTGGATATTGTGGAATGGGGACAGTTTAGTTCCCTCGCCCACTTAACCTATCCTTTCCGGTATATTCCCCAAGCGCTAGCTCCTGCCGATTACTCTCGCTGGATGGATAAGATTGATGCTATTATGAAAGGTCTTATCCAAAAGAATCTGTCTTTAGAGATTAATACCTCCGGTCTTCGGAAAAAAATAGGCGTCACATCTCCAGACTTGCCACTTATTAAACACTATAAGGAACTGGGCGGAGAAATGATTACCATCGGATCAGACGCTCACAGAGCCACCGATGTCGGTGCTGGGATTGAAGAAACCATTCAGCTGGCAAAAGACGTTGGTTTTAAATACGCCGCTATTTACAAAAAGCAAAAACCAACCATGTTAACCCTATAAACAAAACCCTTGTTGTATCGCTACAGCAAGGGCTCTTTTTTCTGGTTGTTCTATACAATTCGTATTATTTATAATTCTTTATACAAAATGTCGAATGGCGCTTTGCACCACATGCTTAAATAGCACCGCCGTGGTAACAGCCCCCACGCCGCCAGGTACCGGCGTATAGGCTTTTAGTTCCGGTGCGCCGGTAATATCCACATCGCCACATAGAGAATCCCCGTCTTCGTGAATCCCTACATCGACAACGATTTGGCCTTCTTTTAAATACTCTGCCGTCACAAGCTTTTTCACACCGGCGGATACAACCAAAATATCCCCCCGCTTTGCTTCTTCTTGCAAGTCTTTTGTTTTGGTATGACAGACGGTAACGGTCGCGTCTTTCTTTAAAAGAAGGGAGAAAACCGGTTTCCCGATCACTAGGCTACGTCCGATTACTGTGATTTTCTTGCCCCGCACGCTCTCACCATAATAACCAAGTATCTCTAACACCGCTTGGGCGGTACAAGGTGCGTAGGCTCGGTTATCTCCTGCATACAAATATCCTAAATTCCGATACCCCAGTCCATCAATATCTTTCTTCGGGTTAATAATCTCCCGAATGCAATCCAATTGTAAGTTTTTCGGCAAAGGATTAAACACCAAGATGCCATGGATGGATGGATTTTCGTTCCATTCCACCACAACCCGTTCCAAATCCACTTGAGAAATGGCTTCCGGGAACTCTTTGACAAGCACCTTACCACCCCATTTTTCAAATCGGCTGGTAATCCCGCGCTCATACGCTAAATCATCTTCTTTGGCTCCCACACGAAGAATGCCTAAGGTGGGAACAACCCCTTTATCGTGTAAAATATCTCTTTCCGGTTTTAACGTTTCATAAATGTGTTTTGCGACAGGAGCGCCTCTCCATTCTTCCATTACAGTACCTCCGTTACACGGGTATACAAGGCATCACACCGTTTTTGACCGTCTTTAAGCAAGAAATCGGCTTCCCAGTTAATTTTTTCGGCCAATTCCCGGTTTTTCATGCTCTTTGTGTTAATCTTGACGTTCATAATGGCCCCTTCTAAGGCGGCGCGGCCGCAAGCTGCTGCAACGCCCACGTCGCTGATGGCCAATTTGGATCCTTTTGTCTCTAGGGTTTCCATCCAGTCAATGGTTTCGTACACTTCTCGCATAATGGCCAAAGGCGGTTGACAAGCGATCTCCAACGCTTCTTCCATCACCGTTTCCCGAGAAGGATCGTCTTTTGGAATCCCGTAGGCGCGTGCCAACGGTGCAAACGCCTTGGCGTCTTCTTCAATTAGTTGCAAAAGGGTCGCTCTTTTTTTCTCGGCTTTTTGCAAGATTTCTTGAATCTCTTGCTCATAATCGGCATACTTCGGTTTTCCAGTGGTTAAATTGCCCACCATGGAACAGAGAGCCGCTGACAGCGCTCCTACAAGAGCGCTAACGCCGCCTCCTCCCGGTACCGGTTCTTTTGACGCCAATTTTTCTAAAAAGACTTCCATACAATCCTCCGAGATTATTCCTCAGAAACTTCCTTTTCTTCGGTTTCCACCACATCTGGCTCGTTTCCGCCTTCATCGGCAGAACCATCGTCAGTTGGTTTCACCACTTCTTCTTCGTCGTCACGTTCCACTCTCTCCACCGAGACAATGAACGCTCCTTCCGAAAGATTCATCACACGAACACCCTTAGCCGGACGACGACACAGGCGAATATCGCTAGCATGCATACGAATCATAACGCCGTCAGACGCTACCATTAAGATGTCGTGATCCATGGTCACCGGCAAGTTGGCAACCACATCACCATATTTTTCCACATGATAGTTAATTAAACCTTTACCACCACGGGATTGGGTACGATAGTTGGATGGGTCAGACAAACGACCGTATCCGGTTTCGGAAATGGTTAAGACGTTGGTACCTTCTTCCACCACTAAGACGTCCACAACGAAATCATCGTCGTCTAAGCGAATGGCGCGAACGCCTCTAGCGGTACGGCCTACCGCACGAACATCGTTTTCTTTAAAGCGAATGGCTTTGCCCTTCTTGGTGGCGACCAACAAGTCTTGTTCGCCATCGGTTACACGGACAAATTTCAGTTCATCGCCCTCGTCTAGGTCAATAGCTATCAAACCGTTTTTACGCACATTGCTAAAGAGGCTGAGTTTCACGCGCTTAATAACGCCCTTGCGGGTGGTCATGCTGAGATATGCATCTTCGCCAATCTCGCGGACGCAAATCATAGCGGTAACTTTCTCTTCTCCCTCAATCGGCAAGAGGTTAACAATGTTCATTCCTTTAGAATGGTAGCTGCCTTCCGGCACTTCGAAGCATTTTAAACGATACACACGACCGGCAGAGGTAAAGAACATAACGTAATCGTGAGAAGAGCACAAGAACATGTTCTCGATGCTGTCTTCTTCTCGGGTGTTAACGCCTTTTCTGCCGCGGCCTCCGCGTTTTTGGGCAGTATATTCGGAAGCGGGTTGCCGTTTGATGTACCCACGCTTGGTCAAAGTCAAAACGCTTTGCTCTTCCGGAATCAAATCCTCGATATCCACTTCACCGGTAACTGGAGAAATGGAGGTGCGGCGATCATCGCCGTATTTGTCCCGCATCTTCAAGCATTCTTCTTTAACAATTTCCTTAATCTTATGCTCATCCGCCAAAATGCCTTGCAATTCTTCGATTAAGGCATGCAAACGATTGAGTTCGTCTTCGATTTCCTGACGACCAAGACCGGACAATTGTCCTAAACGCATCTTTACAATAGCGTCCGCTTGCACATCGTCAAAATCAAACCGTTTCATGAGCGCTTCTTTCGCACCGGCTTGGTCTTTGGATTTGCGAATGATGGAAATGACCTCGTCAATGTAATCCACAGCGGTCTTCAACGCTTCCCAAATGTGGGCTTTTTCTAAAGCTTTGTTTAAATCAAAACGGGTGCGACGGGTGATAACTTCCATTTGGAATTTCACGTATTCTTCTAACATTTGTTTTAAAGTGAGAACGCGCGGCACCCCGTCAACCAGCGCTAGCATGATAGCGCCAAAAGTCACTTGCATCTGGGTGTAGGCAAAGAGTTTGTTTAACACAACCTGCGGATTAGCATCTCGCTTTAAATCGATGACAATACGCATACCGTCTTTGCTGGAATAGTCCACGATATCGGCAATGCCTTCGATTCGCTTGTCTTCTGCCATCTCTAAGATTTGTTTGACAAGGTTTAATTTATTCACTTGGTACGGAATTTCCGAAACAATAATACGGAAACGGCCGTTATCTTGTTCTTCGATTTCGGTACGAGCACGGACCACAATATGACCTCTACCCGTTGCATAGGCAGCTCGCATACCGGAATAGCCCATGATAATACCACCGGTTGGGAAATCAGGGCCTTTAATGCATTCCATTAAATCCGCCAATTCCGCTTCCGGATTGTCAATGAGCAACGCCACCGCATCGCACACTTCGCAAAGGTTATGAGGCGGGATGTTGGTCGCCATGCCGACCGCAATACCCACCGATCCGTTTACTAAGAGATTTGGAAAACGGGATGGCAGTACCACTGGCTCTTTTAGACGATCGTCGTAGTTGGGCATAAAGTCAACGGTGTCTTTATCAATGTTGACCAGCATATCCAGCGTCATCTTGTTCATACGGGATTCCGTATAACGATAGGCAGCCGCTGGGTGACCATCAATAGAACCGAAGTTTCCGTGACCGTCTACCAAAGGATACCGTAAGGAGAAATCCTGGGCCAAACGAACCATGGCATCGTAAACGGAAGCGTCACCATGTGGGTGATAACGACCCAAAACGGTACCAACGGTATCGGCGCACTTGCGGTACGCTTTATCCGGAGTCAATCCGTTTTCATGCATCGTATACAGGATACGACGATGAACCGGCTTTAATCCGTCACGGACATCCGGTAAGGCACGGGCCACCAAAACCGACATAGCGTATTCCATAAAGCTTTCGCGCATCTCTTTGGAATACTCTACATCCACTAATTTCTGATTTGGTGTCGCAGTATTCAATTCTTGATTATTCTCTGGCATATCGGTCTCCTCCTACGCCTAATTCTCTTTACGTTTTGTTATATTGTTTATAATTTATACGTTTTGTAAACCATCTTTGTACCGCTGGATTTTGTCCAAATCGTACGTCTGCTCTAGGTTTACAGCGTATACAGTATCTTCAAAACAGATGAGTGTCTTTTTTCGCTGCAAGATGTTAACATTTTCTTTTGGTAAGAACTTTTGGTTCTTTCCATCCGCCGCAATCACCCCAAATGGGTAGAAATACAAGAAGCCTTTTTGGGTTCCTTTTTCGGCCATTTCTATCAAGCAAAGAAGAAAAGATCCCAATCCTAAAATCACTAAACAAATTCCCGTCCATAAAAACGGATTGTTTAAAAGCAAGCTATGAAAATCAATGTAGCCAACCAGTCCCGCAGCCACACTGGTGGCAATAATACAAAAGTAGGGACAAGCTTTTAACATAAGTTTTCCCCAGAGAGCCTGGGCACTTTGCCATTTGGATACCGTGTATCCGGCTTTAGCAATCAAGTTTTGCCGCTCCGGTAAAGAAGGTATCTTATACGGATTAACCGTTCCCGCTACCGGAATGCTCTGTTCGTATACGACGTTATTGTTAACATGCGAAATAATATTCGTTTTAATAACGCTTAGGGCTTCGTTCGTTAGATTGGCGGTTTGCCACACCACTTCACCCTCACGGCTGCGAAGGTATAGCATATCGTGGGTAAACCAAACGCCAACCACTTCGTCCCAAGCAATGACCACTCGGAAATACGGGCCGGTGGCAATCACGCCTTCTTCATAGATTTCGTTGATGCGGAAGGTATCAAGCTCGGTAAATCCCTTTTGTTTGGGCTTAAAGACCAGGGAAAACATCACAAACCAGATAATGGCGAGCAATACGCCGAACCCCACCACAACGGCACCCACGTAAGGATAATTGGTGTTTATAGTGGAGGTAATCCCTTCAAAGGCAATACATCCTGTCATAATCAGGACTAAAAGCAAGAAAACCACCGAATAATTCTTTCGGTATTGGCGAATATCCCGCTTTAGCCCTTTGGAAACCGGTCCATCCACCACGGTTTTAATTGCCCCTAGATTCAGTTGTTGATCCATGGGGTCACCTTCTTATAACCTTTCGAAACTCTATTTCTTCGACACTATGTTCCTGCAAATCCTTTTGGGCGACACCGTCCAGTACTCTTACAGGCACAATCACTAATAGTCCTGTGGGCAAGCGAAGTAAGAAGCTGTCGTCTCGCTTACACACAAGGATTTCTTTCCAAGAGAAAGGAACCAATTCCTCTCCCGATTTAAACGCAATACCATCTTCGGTACCCTTTAGGGCTGACGGTTTCTTTTGTTCGGTCGCTTCTTGAATGGTTTTCTTTGCAAGCAGCACCGGCTCTAAGATGACGGCTAAAAGTGCCGCCAGGGAGATAAAGAACAAAACCAGCACGCCACTTGCCTGTTCAGACAAAAAGAATGTTACCAAAAAGCCGATGGTAAGCACGGTTAAAAGAACGCTATGGACGATTCTTTTTCCCTGCCGGCTTTTAACGATATAATACTCGACCGCCTTTTGAATCTCTTCGTCCTCTAACGTATATTCTGCTGTCCATAAGTAGGAAGCATCCATGGTTATTCCTCCCAAACGATTAGAAATCCAGGTCGGTTACGTATTTAGCGTTTTTCTCAATGAAATCACGGCGTGGCTCAACCTTATCACCCATTAAGATGCTAACCGTCTCGTCGGCAAGCTCCGCATCTTCAATGGTGACACGATGCAAGGTTCTAAACGCTGGATCCATGGTGGTCTCCCACAATTGTTCCGGATCCATTTCACCAAGACCTTTGTACCGCTGAATATCCGGGCTTCCGCCTAACTCTTCAGAATATTGATCCCGCTCTTCTTCCGAGAAGGCGTACCGTACTTGTTTTCCTTTGGAAACCTTAAATAGCGGCGGTTGGGCACAATAAATATGGCCTTCGTCAATAAGCGGTCTCATATACCTAAAGAAGAACGTTAATAGAAGTGTACGAATGTGGGCGCCGTCTACGTCCGCATCGGCCATGATAATAATCTTGCCATAACGAAGTTTGCTAATATCAAAATCGGCTCCAATGCCACAACCCATAGCAATAATCATGGGGTTTAACTTTTCGTTGCCATACACTTTATCCACACGGGCTTTTTCCACATTGAGCATTTTGCCCCACATAGATAGAATAGCTTGGTAGTTTCTATCTCTTCCTTGAATGGCAGAACCGCCGGCCGAATCACCCTCAACCACAAACAGTTCGGTGCGTTCCGGATCGGTGGAGATGCAGTCGGATAATTTTTCTGGCATACGGACAGAACCAAGCCCCGTGCTCTTTCTGGCCTTTTCTCTTGCCTTTTGGGCTGCCTCACGAGCTCTGGCTGCATTGATAGATTTTTCCAAGATGGCTTTGGCCACCGAAGGATTTTCTTCTAAGTAGGAAGCCAATTTTTCATTTAAAAGCTTGGTAACTAGCGTTCCGATAGCGGTATTGCCCAGTTTTGCTTTGGTTTGGCTTTCAAATTGGGCATCGGTTAATTTGACGGAGACCACCGCGCACAAACCTTCGCGAACATCGTCGCCCTTTAAATTGCTGTCGTTATCCTTTAATAACTTGTATTTTCGTGCGTAGTTATTGAAAATACGCTGCACACCGTTTTTGAAGGCCTGTTCATGGGTACCACCATCAATGGTATGCATGTTATTGGCAAAAGATAAAATGTTTTCATTATAACTATCATTATATTGTAAGGCTACTTCGGCGAAGGAATCATCATCCGAGATGGAAATATGGATAACGTCGTTATGCAAGACGCTGTAGCCTCTGGTTTTGTTCAAATACTCAACGAAAGAGGAAATACCACCTTCATAGCAATAGGATTCGGTGCGCACATTCTCCGGATCCCGGCTATCGGTTAAGGTAATCCGCAAGCCACCGTTTAAGAAAGCTTGTTCCCGCAACCGTTTTTGAAGAGTGTCAAAATCGTATTCGGTGGTATCGGTAAAGATAGTCTCGTCTGGTTTAAAGCGAATGAACGTACCGGTTTCTTCGGTATCACCGATAATGGTCAAATCATTTACCGCATTACCCTTTTCAAACCGTTGGGCATACACATGGCCCTCACGAGAGACTTCTACCTCTAACCAATCGGAAAGGGCGTTAACAACCGACGAACCCACGCCGTGCAAACCACCGGCCACTTTGTATCCGCCGCCGCCGAATTTACCGCCGGCATGGAGTACCGTCAGAACAACCGTGACCGAAGGAAGTCCCAGTTTTTCATTAATGCCGACCGGAATACCACGTCCATTGTCTCGAACGGAAATAATATCTCCCGGTAAAATCTCCACTTCCACATGGGAACAGAACCCCGCCAACGCTTCATCAATGGAGTTGTCGACAATTTCATAGACCAAATGATGAAGTCCGCGAGGACCGGTGGAGCCGATATACATACCGGGACGTTTGCGTACCGCTTCTAATCCTTCCAGAACCTGAATCTGACTTTCGTCATACTCCTCCTCGACGGACCCCACTGGTACATTTTTTTCTTCTGTGCTCATTACATTTCCTCCGTTTCGTTAACGGTTATTCTCAATTGTTTCACGTGAAACATTTTCGATTTTCGTTTTTTTCTTGGTTTCACGTGAAACATTCTTTTTTATTCTTTCTCTCATTGTTTCACGTGAAACATTATTCATAAGAATAGGTCTCAACCCGCTTGCGCAAGGTGGATGGTGCCATCTGGGTAATATACACACGCTGCTTTTTTTCTTTGTTTCGTGGGCTGGCACAAACCAAGAACGCTTTTGGAATATCCACCGTAACGGCTTCTACCTCATCTCGTTTTTGTGCCTGGTTTAAAAAGTTGCGGGTGTGTTTGGAGACGGTGGTGTTATCCAGATCAAAGATTCCAATAATCTCTTCTCCATGCACCACGGCTTGTTGTCCTATAAATAAATACATTACTTACCTTTCTGTAACAGTGCCACTTTTCACTTCGAATCGTTTACCGTTGACTTTTGGTAAAACCGCTTCCGGTTCACAACAAGAAATGAAAACTTGCCATCCATCCAATTGATTGACCATATATTCCTGTCTAGACGCATCCAGCTCGCTCATTACATCATCCAGTAAAACCAAAGGACATTCGCCGGTTTTTTCTTTCAGAATTTCGGCTTCTGCCAGTTTTAGCGCTAGCACAACGGAACGTTGTTGCCCTTGGGATCCATAATGACGTGCAGATTTTCCATCCAACAAAATGGACAAATCTTCCCGGTGAGGACCGGATGTGGTAAAGCCTGCTTCGATATCCACCGGCTTTTTCTCTTCGAACAGTTTGGTTAAAATCTCTATTTGCTGGGCAAAATTATTTTCTTCATATTGTCGATGAGGCTCGTATTGTAGTTCTAATTGCTCTCGCTCTCCCGACAGTCCAGAATACCGTAAAACTGCCTTTTCTTTTAAACAATTTGTATAATCGATGCGCTTTTCTACAATTTGTTGACCAAATTTCACCAATTCTGCGGTTAAAACATCCAATAACGGTTCATTGGGGGATACTTTCCAATTTTTCAAAACCACGTTTCGTTGAGATAAAATACGCTGATAACGAACAAGACTTTGAATATAGGTTGGCTGAATTTGGCATAGCGCCGCATCCATAAATCGTCTTCTCCCCTCCGGACCTTCTTTGACTAGGAATAAATGATCCGGAAAAAAGATAACCGCCGGAAATTTTCCAATTAAACGACTCATAGCCGGCTGTTCAATTTCATTAACAAAAGCTTTTCTTTTTTTATCAATAACAATCTTAATTTCTTGTTCTCGATCTTCTGAAAAAACTTCTTCTAATAAAACAGCCGATTCTTGACCAAAGCGTGTCAAATCTTTATCTTTGGCACCACGAAAACTTCTTCCCCCTGTAAATAACCACAAGGCCTCCAAAATATTGGTTTTTCCTTGGGCATTTTCTCCAAATAAAATATTAATTCCATCCGAAGGAAGAATTTCCGCATGTTCAATATTTCGAAACTGATGAATTTCTAAGCGGTTGACTTTCATTCCGCAACAACCTCAATTTCATCATTACTATTTAAAATTTTAACAATATCCCCCACACGAATCTTTTTACCCCGTTCTAAGCATACCTGATTATTGATAAGCACCATTCCATCTTGAATCATTAATTTGGCTTGTCCTCCGGTATTGGCATCTCCGGTTAATTTTAAAAGATCCTGCAGACGAATATAGTCTGTGTGAATAGCTTGTTTTACAATCATTTTTTCAGTCTCACAGGTAATACTAAGAATAAGAAGTTATCAATATCATCCTTATTAACTGGTAAAATTTTCAGTGGTGATAAAGATCCATTAATCTCAATACGGATTTCATCGCATTCACAATTACGAAGAGCATCTAAAAGTAAACGACTATTAAAGCCCATTTCTTCGGTTTTACCTTCAATCTTGGCAGCAAATTCATCATTCACTGATCCCATGGAAGTAAAACAAGAAATTCTTACTTTATCTTCAGTAAATTGGCAAACCATTGGGGATTTCACATAATCATTAATTACCAAAGAAGCACGTTCTACCGCATCAATCATATCTTTGGTTTTTAGGCGAATAGTTGTAGATGCTTCCGTTGGAATTGTTTTGTTATACGCTAAAAATTCTCCTTCTAATAAACGAGAAATAACAGCATATCCATTAATTTCCATAACCACATGCCGTCTGCCAATCGCTAAACTGACAGGTGTATCTTCATCTTGTAATAATTTAGTAACTTCATTTAAGGTTTTTCCTGGAATAACAAAAGACATATCGTCATTATTATCAATTTTTTCACTGCGAAGAGCTAAACGAGAACCATCCACAGCGACTAAACGTAAAACCCCTTTTTCAATTTCAAATAAAATTCCTTTATGAATGGGTCTATTATCCGTTTTAGCAACCGCAAAAATCGTTTGGCGAATCATGGATAATAAAATGTTTTGAGGCAGAGTAATCCCTGTGCCATCATCAACAGATGGTAATTCCGGATATTCGGAAGAGGAAATCCCTAAAATTTGGAAATTACTTTGTCCACTTTCAATATAAACATTTAATTTTTCATCCACACGAACATCCACTTCATCACTGGGAAGTTTACTAATAATTTCTGCAAATAGTTTTGCCGATAACACAATGCTACCTGGCTCTTGAACATCTGCTTCAATTTGTGTCGTAATTCCTAGTTCTAAATCATAACCAGCTAAGAACAAAGAATTCGATCCAGCTTTTAAATAAATACCTTCTAAGGAAGGATGAATGCTCTTTCCAGAGACAGCTCTTCCAACGTTATTAACGGCTTCTAAAAGGGAATCTTTTCTGCAAATAAATTTCACAATAATCGCCAACCTTTCCGCAAAGAAAACTATAAGAAATTCTTTTAATTTTTAGTAGTAGTAGTAGAGGGTGTTTAATTTGTTGAATATGGAAAATTTTCCGATAACCATCACAAAAAAGCTTTGGCTAACTTTGTGAAAAAACTATGGAAAATTTTTGTAAAAAAGTGGAAGAAAACGAACATATATTTTGCGTTAAATTTATGTGAAAGAATCGTTTAAAATCTCGTGGAAAATATTTTGGATTTAAACAAAATTTTTTAAAATTCCACCAAAATTTTCAACGCTTATTTTGCCCGTAAATTTTTGATGATATCTTCTAACATCATCTTAAAGGAAGAGTCTGTTTTTCTCTTTTTTATAGCCTGATTATAAGCATAAGTCATAGTGGAGTGGTCCCGACCGCCAAGTTCTTTTCCAATGGCATCTAATGATAAACCAGTCAGTTCGCGAATAACAAAAGTAGAAGCTTGTCTAGCTTTTGATATAGGAGCCGTACTGCGATTGGAACGAATCTCTTCTGGAGAAATGTTTGTACTACGAGAAACTTCATCCAAAATCTGATCAATTGTAATGGCAGTGTTTTCATCGTTTTTCACGACACGAATGGTACTTTGTGCTACAGAAATGGAAGGCTTATCCCCTGTGAGTAAATATTGCGCACGCATCTTTTTCACAACGCCTTCTAATTGACGGACATTGGTTTTCAGTTGCGTAGCAATGTATTCACTAATTTCCTTTGGAATATGGAAATCCATTTCTTCTGCTTTTTGTTTAATAATCAAAATACGGGTTTCTAAGTCCGGTAATTGAATATCGGTTAAAAGACCTGATTCAAAACGGGTACGAAGACGGTCGTCTAGAATGTTGATTTCTTTTGGTGGACGATCCGATGCTAAGACCACTTGTTTGTTATCCACCAAAAGGGAATCAAAGGTATGGAAAAATTCTTCCTGAACCCGTTCTTTTCCGGCTAAAAACTGAATATCATCGATTAAAAGGATATCCACTTCCCTATATTTTAAGTGAAAATCAATCATGGATTTGCTTTCCACGGAACGGTAAAATTCGTTTAAGAAATTTTCACCGGTAATATAGAGAACGTTGAGCTCTGGATTGTCTTTGGATACTTTATTGCCAATAGCGCGAAGCAAGTGTGTCTTTCCCAGTCCGGAATCACCATAGATGAATAAAGGATTGTATTGATTGGCAGGATTTTTCGCGACCGCCAAGGCGGCTTTGTAAGCAAACTCATTGGCACCGCCTACGACGAAGTTATCAAAGCTAAACCCATATTTTTCTGGCGCAATAGCGGTAGGTTTTTGGGTATTGGTAATTTCACTGGCTTCATCGCATAAAATACGAAGAGTTAACGGGAACCCGAAAACCTTCTCCAAAGCTCCTTCAATTTTTCCTTTAAATTGTTGTTCGATTGTATTTTTTTGGAAAGCGCTATGCACATACGCTAAGAAGGTATTATCTTCCAGCGTTTGTGGACGAATGCAGGAAATCCACATATCGTAAGCAACTTCGCTAATGGTGTCGTCCTTTTTTAAGGAGTCTAAAACAGCGGTCCAAACTTCTTGGATGCTCTCCATATTGCGTACCCTCATTTCCTTAAATATTTAAAAGTTTTATAATCTATATGTTATATATAATATAGAGTATATCATAGCTCTTTGAAAATCTCAACAAAAACGGCGAAAAAAGTTGAAAATTTTGGAGGGGAAATAGATGAAGAAATAGTATTTTCTTTAT
>JAGCZP010000034.1 GCA_017959985.1 Clostridia bacterium
CGCAAGCGCTTCTTTTCCTTTATCACTATAGAGCATATCGTGAAAATAATGGGCGGCTTCGCGGTTGCATTCCAAAATGCGAAGGCGTAATTTCGAAACCGCATCGTTTACCGACACATCTTCCGGCATAGTCAGCCCAGAACGATGGGCTAGGAATTTTAGCGCATCCAAATAATCGAGGTTTTCGATTTTCTTAATAAAGGTAATGACATCGCCGCCGGCTCCACAGCCAAAGCAGTAAAAGGAGGCGGTGTCAGGATAGACCGTAAAAGAAGGGGTTTTCTCCCCGTGGAAGGGGCAAAGCCCTACTTTGGTGCGACCACGGCTTTTTAAATTCACATAGGAAGACACCACCGACTCAATATCGTTTCTCGCAATAAGTTCGGATAAAAAATGTTCTGGTATCGCCATCTCGCACCTCCTTTTTTAGTCTATCTTTATTCTAAGTATTCGTTAGTCCCAAATATGGTACACATTGTATGTTATTTAAAATTCCAAGATTTCGGAATAAACAATTCTTCGTAACTTAAGAGCGCGTAATTGTCTGTCATCCCGGCAATGTAATCCGCCGATGCCCGAGCAATGCCCTCTTTTTCCACCGTTTGTTGGTATTCTTTGGGAAGCCAACCGGGATTGTTTAAGGAATAGTCAAATAATTGCTTTAAAAGAGAAATGGCTTTAACTTCTTCCCCTTTGACATCCGGATTCTTATATAGCCTATCAAACATGGTCTCCCGTAAGGTCAAAAAGGCGGTTTCCACTTTGTCGTCCATACCAATGTTCTCAGCTCCGTGGGATACCACGTTAGCGATTAAGGATTTAAGCCGTTCCGAACGGGTATTTCCCAAGGTTTTCTTAACATCAAAAGGAATATCCATTTCGCTCATCACCCCGGCGTGCACCGCATCGTCTAGGTCATGGTTAATATACGCAATTTGATCCGACCAGCGAACAATTTGTCCTTCTCTGGTTTTGGACCAATCGCCGTTTGTGTGCCGGTCAATCCCTTCTCGCACTTCGTAGGTTAAATTTAACCCCTCTCCATTTTTCTCCAGTTTTTCGACCACCCGAACCCCTTGTTCGTAATGGCGAAATCCCTCTTCTAAGCAGTCATCCAGGGCCCGCTCGCCGGCATGACCAAAGGGTGTGTGTCCTAAATCGTGGGCAAGGGCAATGGCTTCGGTTAAATCTTCATTCAGTTGCAAAGCTCTTGCAATCGTTCTTGCAATTTGGGCGACTTCTAAAGTATGGGTTAACCGCGTCCGGTAATGATCCCCTTCCGGGGCTAAAAACACTTGGGTTTTGTGTTTTAAACGGCGAAAAGAGCTACTGTGAATGACACGGTCGCGGTCGCGTTGAAAACAGGTACGAAAATCACAAGGCGCTTCTTCTCTTTCCCGCCCGACACTGTTAACCGCCAAGGTCGCAAAAGGAGACAGCACTTGTTTTTCTAACGCTTCGATGTTCTCTCTAACCGTCATAAAACACCCCTCCAAAAAAGTCACTACATTTGTTATATACGGGAAAAATTTAAGAATTCCCCTAATTTTTACACATTTTCTTCAAACGGCAACAATATTTCTCCACATTCCGAAAACGTAAGTGCACCGGCACTCAGTTCGGTAAGGTCTTTAGAAAAGGCCTCCATATGTTCCGGTAAAATAGCCGCTTTGATGGCCACTTGCTCTTCAAATTGGCTATCTAACACTTTTCCATAATTTAAAATAAGGGTTTGCACCCCATTAAAGGCTCCGTAATCGGTGTAAAGTTCTATTTCTTTACAGGTTTTCATCATTTGAGGTTTGGAAGCCTCCACCGCAAGAGCCGCCGCGTGTGTGTACGCTCTAGTCAAGCCTCCGGTTCCTAGCAAAATGCCGCCAAAGTACCGGGTTACGGTAATGAGGCAATCTTCTAATTGATTCTTTTTCAGCACATTTAAAATGGGCATACCGGCCGTGCCTTGGGGCTCTCCGTCCTCCGAATACCGGCAAGTACCGTCTTTTAAAACGAATGCGTACACATTATGCCGAGCATCGTGATGTTCTTTTTTTAGTTTCGTTACAAACTCCTGTACCTCTTGTTCACTCGTCACCGGTACAATGGTTCCGATAAAGCGCGAGCGCTTCTCTGTAAATTCATCGCTCGCTATGGCTTTAACCGTTTTATACGATTTCACGCTCGTGTCTCCTTTTTCGTATAATGGAAAAACAGGCTATAACAATCACAGGGTAATCTGCTTTGTTATAGCCCGTTTCACAATCTTATTTGCCTTCGTTTTCCATGCCAAAACGTCTCTTGAAACGATCAACACGTCCACCAGTATCAACGAGTTTTTGTTTACCGGTGAAGAATGGATGGCATTTCGAACAAATTTCCACGTGGATATCTTCCTTTGTGGAACCAGTTTCAATCACGTTACCGCAAGCGCAGACGATCTTGACTGGTTTGTATTCTGGATGAATATTTTCCTTCATAAATGTCACCTCTTTTTTCTGGTTGCTCCGCAGACTTTACTGCAGGCTAACGAATAGACTATACCACACCCCTTTTCAAAATGCAACAAAAATATTTGCAAATTTTCGATTTTTTCTTAACTCCATTTATTGAAGATTGCCTTATAATGTTGTATAATAATTTTCCACGCGTAAAGGAAAAGATTTAAAAAGCAAGAAAGGCGGTGTTTCCATGGACTATTGTTGGAATGGTGAGCAAATGTGGGACGTGGTCTCCTTGCCGGCCAAAACCGCCGAATTCTTAAAGATTGCCGGGCCAACCCAACTGCGGGTTCTCTTATGGCTCGCAACCGTCGGAAAAGGTCGTGGAAACGCCAAAGACTGTTCTACCTACTTAGGCGGACGCATTAGTCCGGAAGAGTGTGAAGACGCCCTTCGCTTCTGGGAAGCCGAAGGGTTATTAACCCATGGAAAAGCCTCTAAGAAAGCTATTGTCCCTTCTAAGCCAGAACCAAAACCGGAAAGAAAGGCAGAAGAAATCCCTACCCCCATTCGTCCCAAGGGAAAATCCATTGAAGAAATTCGTGCGGCAAAAAAAGTGATTCCTGCCCGCACCCTTCAAAAAGGTGACCAGCATAAAGAATTTGCTTTCTTGCTACAAACCACCGAAATGCAGCTGGGCAAAACCCTCAGCCGTGCCGATCAAGACAGGCTGCTAGATGTGTACGAGCAATCCAATTTACCCCTAAACGTCATTTTAATGGTGGTCTCTTACGCAGCCAAGCAAGACAAAAAATCCATTTCGTATATAAAAGCCGTGGCCCAAAGCTGGGCGGACGAAGGCATTCTCGATGCCCAAACCGCCAACGAACATCTCTGCTATTTAGAACGCACCGACAATTGTTGGAACCAAGTGGCTTTGTGGCTAGAACTGGATAATAAACGCGTTACCGTTACCCAAAAACAGCTGGCCGAAAAATGGCTACACCAATTAAAAATCAAAAAACCGTTACTGCAACTGGCTTACACCCGCGCCACCGAGAAAACCGGCAAGTTCCAAGCTTCCTATATGGACAAGGTGCTGGGGTCTTGGTTAGACGAAGGCTTAACCACCCCCGAAAAAGTGGAAGCCTCTGAAAAACCGGCCACACCGGTTCCCGGAAAGCCCAGTGGAAAGAAAACCCCTTCCCAACAAGCCGGCGGGTTTAATGCGGATCAATACGAAAAGCTCGTAAAAAAACAAACACCAATTTATAGAAAGAAGGGTTGACAGTGAGTACCACCAAAGAAGTCTATGCTCTCGCCCAAAATGAACTGAATCGTCGACGCCTTCAAGCCGAGCAAAAGGCCCAGGCTTTGCGAAGCCGTATCACTAAAGAATATCCCCGTGCCCTCGAATGCGAAAAGATTATGCATCAGTGTGTCAAAGAATTTACCGTGGCCTGCGTCTCCGGTTCTTACTCAGAAGAACTGGCTAACCGCATTCAGGCAAAAAGCCAAGCGGTGCAAGCAGAACTGGCCTCCATTTTGCATGAGGCCGGCGAATCCGTCTCGGATTTTACCCCTCAATACACTTGCAAAAAATGCAATGACACTGGAAAACTTGCCAATGGACTTTGTGACTGTTTGCAAGAACTCCTGACCAAATATAACGCCAAAGAGTTTACCAAAACTTCCAAAATGACG
>JAGCZP010000035.1 GCA_017959985.1 Clostridia bacterium
GAATATGTAGACCCGTTTACGGGTAAGCCGGTATAAGAAGACAAAAGAAAAAGCCCCTTTAGGGGCTAAGTCTGTAAACTAACCGCGGTTGGCGGACTATTCGGCGAGCCTATAGGCTCAGCCGATAACATTGCCCAAGGGACAAAGAGCAAACCACCGGCACGGCCGGTGGTTATGATTTATTTTGCGGTATCGGTAGCACGGGTTTCGCGAATAAGATTGACTTTGATTTGTCCGGGATATTCCATGTCGCTTTCAATCTTTTTCGCAATATCGTGAGCCAACAACACCATTTGATCATCCGAAACATCGTCCGGACGCACAATAATGCGAATTTCACGACCGGCTTGGATGGCAAAGGAACTGTCCACTCCCTGGAATTCATTGGCAATTTCTTCCAATTTTTCAAGCCGTTTGATGTAACTTTCGATGTTTTCGCGACGGGCGCCTGGGCGTGCGGCGGAAAGAGCATCAGCGGCTTGCACGATACAAGCCAAAACGGTGGTCGCTTCCACATCGCCATGGTGTGCTTGAATGGCGTGAATGACGCCGGGGCTCTCTTTGTATTTCTTGGCAATGTCGACACCGATTTCTACGTGAGAACCTTCAATCTCGTGGTCAACGGCTTTACCGATATCATGGAGTAAACCAGCACGGCGGGCAATGACAGGATCAATGCCTAATTCGCTGGCCATCATACCGGATAAGAAGGCCACTTCTAAGGAGTGACGCAAAACGTTTTGACCATAACTGGTACGATAACGTAAACGTCCCAGTAAGCGGGTGATTTCTGGGCTGACTCCGTGGAGTCCTGTTTTTAAGATAGCCCGTTCGCCCTCTTGTTTAATGGTTGCTTCCACTTCTTTACGGGCTTTTTCAACCATTTCCTCAATGCGGGCGGGATGGATACGTCCGTCGGTAATTAAACGTTCCAAAGCGATGCGGGCGACTTCACGACGCACCGGATCAAAACAGGAAAGGGTAATGGCCTCGGGGGTATCATCAATAATCAAATCACAACCGGTAAGGGTTTCAATGGAGCGAATGTTGCGTCCCTCCCGTCCAATGATACGACCTTTCATGTCGTCATTGGGTAGCGGAACAACCGAGACAGTTGCTTCGGTAACCTGGTCAGCGGCCATTCTTTGAATGGCTTGTGAAACCAGCTTTCTAGCTTTCTCATCGGCTTCGTCTTTCAAGGCTTCTTCAAAGGCTTGAAGTTTTAAAGCTTTTTCATGGGTAAGCTCTTGTTCAAGAGCTTCTAAAAGGGTTTGTTTGGCTTGCTCTGCGGTGTAGCCAGAAATGCGCTCGAGCATTTCAAATTGGCTTTTCTTTAAGTTTGCCGCATCTTCGGCGAGAGCATCGGCTTCTTTTTGACGTTTTTGTACCAGTTCTTCTTTCTTTTCGATGTTCTCTAATTTTTTGTCAAGATTTTCTTCTTTTTGTTGTAGACGATGCTCTTGACGTTGCACATCGGCTCTACGTTCTTTTAATTCTCGTTCCGATTCACTGCGAAGACGATGGATTTCATCTTTTGCTTCGACCAATGCGGTCTTTTTGGCATTCGCAGCATCTTTCTTTGCTTCTTCATTGATGCGTTTTGCTTCGGCTTCTGCAGAGCCAATGAGACTTTCCGCGGTCTTTTTGCGGTTCTCTTGACCTGCTTTATAGGCGATAATCCAAGCGATAATGCCTCCGATTAATAAACCGGCTACAGCACCAATGACTGCCCATGTCCATTCCATAGGTCTCCTCCTATATTTTTCAGGAGGCGATAGCACAATATGAATTTGTCTTTTGGGAAATCCCCATGTCCATTTCAAACATGTCTATAAAAAATGTATGAAAAGTCGCGACGTTACTCCATAATTGTGGAAACGCGCTCCGTTATAAAATTAACAATATATGTGAATGCAGCATTGACTGCGCCACTTATATGCCAATATATACTATAACCTATTTAAAGGGAGAGTGTCAAGAATTTTGTAAAGGTTTTTTCTTTACAAAACGACTGTAAATAAGGGATAAAAAAGAAGCCCTGTCCGTTGGGACAGGGTAGTATTAGGTAGTAGTTTTGATGGAAGAGAGGGAATATTTTTCAGCGAAATTATGAAGCATCGTGGTAAATTCTTCGTTCTCTTCCCGGAATTCTTTTCGAAACTCGTGAAGTTTTAAATCGTATTCCGCAGCATCAATAATGGTACCGGCAATGTTGGAACAGTGGTCGCTGGTTCGCTCTAAATCGGTTAACAAATCCGACCAGACAAAGCCCACATCAATGGAACATTCCCCTTGCTGGAGTCGTTGAATATGTCGTGAACGCATTTCTTCTTTTAGGTGATCAATGACCTGCTCTAAGGGTTCTACTGTATAGGCCAATGCAATATCGTTATTTAAGAACGATTCTTTGGACATCTCCAAAAGTTCCAGCGTGGCCTTGCACAAAACTTCCAATTCTTTTTTTGCATGGCCGGAGAAGGCAATTTTCTTATCCCGCATTTCTTCTGCCGATTCCACAATGTTAACGGCATGGTCGGAAATGCGTTCGTAGTCTCCAATTATTTTTAACAGTTTTCCACATTCGGTGCTGTCTTTTTCACTAATCTGACGGATACTAAGTTTCACAAGATAACTTCCCAAGATGTCTTCGTAGTGATCCCCACGAGATTCGGCTTCTCGAACCCGTTCGGCGGTTTCTTTGGAATAGTTTTTAAGACAGGCAAGAGAATCTTTTAAAGCGTTAACGGCTTCGTTGGCCATTCTGGTCGCCATATCCCGGCATTGTTCTAAGGCAGTGGAGGGAGAATCTAATTGTCGTTCGTTTAAGATGAATTCGCGTTCTTCCTCTTTTTTGGAATCGGGTACGAGGAAAACCACAATTTTTTCCAGGATTTTGTTCATCGGCCACAAGGTGGCGGTTCCGGCCACTTTAAAGATACTGTTTACAGCGGCGATACCGACGAGGGTGGCGGAGGAGGAGAGAATGGGGGGAGCGAAAATGGCTCGAGCTAAACAATAGATAGTTAGCCAAATGGCGGTGGCAATGACATTGATGGATAAGTGGGCGAGGGCGGCCCGTTTTGCTTGCTTATTGGTGCCGATGGAGGACAGCATAGCGGTGATGCAGGTTCCGATGGCATCACCCATAATGATGGGAACAACGGAAGCATAGGTGATCGCCCCTGTGGATGCTAAGGCTTGCAAGATACCGATGGAAGCGGCACTCGATTGAATGATGCAGGTGAGAAGAGTACCGGCCAATACACCAAAGAGGGGATTTTCGAATAATAAGAAGAATTGTTGGAAGGAGGGGACATCTTGCAATCCAGCAACTGAATTAGACATCATTTGCATTCCATACATGAGTGTGGAAAATCCTAGGAGAATAGCTCCGATGTCTTGCTTTCTTGGCTTTTTGTTAAAGACATAGAGCACCACACCGATGGCCGCGAGAATGGGGGTGAATCCAACCGGGCTTAACAATTTTAAAAAGACATTATCACTGGCAATTCCTGTTAAACTTAGAATCCATGCGGTGACGGTGGTACCAACATTGGCACCCATGATGACATTAATGGCTTGGCTTAGGTTCATTAAATCGGAGTTAACAAAGCCGACGACCATGACAGTGGTTGCCGAGGAACTTTGGATAAGGGCGGTAATTCCGATACCGGTTAAAAGCCCTGCAAAACGATTGGAAGTCAGTTTTGCAAGAAGAGAACTTAAGCGATTTCCGGCAGAACGTTGTAAGGCGTGGCTCATGCTGTTCATACCAAAGAGGAAAAGGCACAAACCACCCAGCAAGGTTAAACCATCAAAAAGATCCACAAGATCACCTCACATAATTGTTTTGTAGGTTTTCTATTCATCAATATACACTTTTTTTCAAAAAAAGAATAGGGGGAAAAAGTGAAAAAGATTTTTGGGTATTTTGCAAAAAAATTGGTAGTTTTCACGAACAATTTTTTACTCGAAAAAGGGCAAAAAATGCTATCCATTTCATTGACTTTTTGGGTGTCGTATGATAGAATATAAAAAACTTGAAAAGGGGATGGAGTGAAAATGTTCCTGGCTTTTGTTTCCGACAAAAAGTCCCAGGGTGATTTTTCCTCTTTTTCTATTTTCAGCAAGTTTTCTTTTTGAGACGGGATTGTTCCCGTTATTTTTTTTGTACATTTTTTGAAAGGGTGTTGAAAAAATGAAACTCGCTTATGGAATTTCAGACAAGCCGAAATTCGGTCAATTGATCGTTTTCGCACTGCAACAGTTGCTCGCTATCATGGCAGCAACCATTGCTGTTCCTGCCATTGTTGGAAATGGCATGAGCTCCTCTGCTGCCTTGTTTGGCGCAGGTGTTGGAACATTGGTTTACTTGCTATTCACCAAATTTTCTAGTCCTGTGTTCTTGGGTTCTTCCTTCGCTTTCTTGGGTTCTATGTTTGCTGCTTTTGGAGGAGCCGCTTCTACCGCTGTAGGATATGCTGGTTTAATCATCGGTGCTATCCTTGCCGGTCTTGTGTATGTCTTCATTGCTATTATCGTAAAATGTGTTGGTGTTAAATGGATTAATAAATTGATGCCAGCCGTTGTCATCGGCCCGACAGTTGCTATTATCGGACTTTCCTTAGCTGGAAATGCTGTTGGCGATTTACAAAAATGCTTTAATGAAAATGCCAACATTTACCTTTGCATCGTTATTGGTTTGGTAACCTTCTTTGGTACAATGATTTCTTCTGTGTATGGTAAGAAATTTGGTAAAATGATTCCATTCATTATTGGTATCTGCTGTGGCTATATTGTGGCTGCTGCTTTCACCATTTTAGGCAACTGCACCGGAATTGATGAGTTTGTTATCATTAACTTTGGCTTGTTTGATAGCATGACTTGGATTCCAGACTTCACCTTTATTCAAGCGTTTGAAGGTCTCAGCAAAGTGACCGGTTCCTACATTGCTACAGTTGCTGTTGCGTATGTTCCTGTTGCCTTCGTCGTGTTTGCAGAACATATTGCTGACCACAAAAACATTTCTTCCATTATTGAAAAAGACTTATTAGAGGATCCCGGACTCCATCGTACTCTTCTTGGTGACGGCGTTGGTTCTATGGTCGGTGCTTTCTTCGGTGGCTGCCCGAATACCACATATGGCGAGTCCATTGGTTGTGTTGCCATTTCCGGAAACGCTTCTGTTGTGACCATTCTTGCCACATCCATCATGGCCATTATTGCTTCCTTTATTGCTCCATTTGCTACTTTCTTAGCCACTATTCCAAACTGCGTTATGGGCGGTGTTTGCATTGCCTTGTATGGCTTTATTGCTGTCTCTGGTCTTAAGATGATTCAAGGAGCCGACCTAAACGACAACAAAAACTTGTTTGTGGTTTCCGTTATCTTAATTGCTGGTATCGGTGGTTTGTCTGTTACCTTTGGTAAAATCACCATCACGGCGATTGCTTGTGCTTTGATTCTCGGTATTATTACCAATGTGGTTCTCAATGTGAAAACGAAGAAGGCTGAATAAGTATGGCAGAGTTACACATTATTGATCATCCGATGATTCAGCATAAGCTTAGCATTATGCGAGACAAGAATACGGGTTCAAAAGATTTCCGTGAATTGCTCCGTGAGATTGCGATGCTGATGGGTTATGAATTAACCCGTGATTTTCCGTTAGAAGATTATCCTATTGAAACTCCTATCTGTGGGATGACCGGAAAACGTATTTCCGGTAAGAAAATGGCGGTCGTTCCGATTTTGCGTGCCGGTCTTGGCATGGTGGATGGATTGATTACCCTGGTTCCGGCTTCAAGAGTGGGTCATATTGGTTTGTATCGTGACCCTGAAACCCATTTGCCGGTAACTTACTATTGTAAACTTCCACCCGACATTAAAAACAGAACAACCATTGTGGTGGATCCTATGTTGGCCACCGGTGGTTCTGCTTCGGATGCCATTTCTAAGATTAAAGAAGAAGGCGTTTCCGACATTCGCTTAATGTGCTTAGTTGGCGCTCCAGAGGGCGTGAAAAAAATTCAAGAAGATCATCCGGATGTTCCGATTTATTTGGCTGCTTTGGATGAGAAGTTGAATGAAAAAGCGTATATCGTTCCAGGTCTTGGAGATGCTGGCGACCGTATTTTCGGCACCATTTACACGATATATTGAAAAGGTAGTTATGATGAATTTCATAACTACCTTTTTTCTTTGCTTATTATTCTTTTGTGTCCGGTGTGGTTTCTTCTACGTTAATTTCCTCTATGTTTGTTTCTTTACTGTTCTCTAACTCTTGTTCCGGTTTCTTTTTCTTTTGAAAGAGGAAGAGACACAAAATGGCGATGATAGCAACACCACCGCTAATGAATAGAATGTGTTTAAAGGAATCGGCATTGTCTTCTTCAGGCTCATTTGCTAGAGTGGTTTTGGTTGCTGCTTCCGAAGGAAGAAGAAGTTCCGGAGTGTCAGTGATAAGAAAATCGGAGAAAGAGTCGGTAAAGAATTCTACGCGGGTGGCTTCTCCTTTTTCGTTGGTTATATAGCTAACATCCTTGTCTTTGATTCTGGAAATGGTTCCGTCTTTGGCAACGTGGAAAACATGAACGGGTTTTCCGCCAAAGTAGTTGTGATCCACCTCTATACTTACTTGTATGGAAAATCCAATATCAATATGGCCTTGAAAAGAAGCAACCAAGATGTTTCCTTGTTCTAAACTGGTTAGATGGTTGGCTTGTAAAAACGAATTCACAGCGTTTTGGTTGTCATAGGAGATGTTTCCAATTCTTGCGGTTGAGAGGATCCCTTGTACGTTGCCGAGAATCTGCGCTAAATCTGCATCTTCTAAGCTATCATAAACATCTTTGTGAGCGTTGCTTAAGGCATCATAGCGGATAATTGCTGTAGCGGTTGTGCCGGCAAAATCTTCGTCTTCTAAGTGCTTTGTGCCAAGGAACATGCTGATATAACGGTCTTTGGGAAGCTCCACCGGTTCGTAATGGATATCGGTTTTTCCGTATTTCCCGGAGGGACTGCGACTGACACGTGTCGCTGTTGTGGTGGTCGCCGTTTCGGTTGGTTCTTCTTGCTTAGGTTCTGGTGTGGGATTTGGATCCGGATTGTTTTGCTGTGCATTCTGGTTTTGTGGATTGTTTTGGTTCTTGTTGTTTCCGGATTCTTTCTTGGTTGTGTTCGCACTGCCGCCTCCATAGATATAATAGGAGCCGTCTAATCGGTAAATTCCGTCGCCGGGTTTTGGCGTGTTGGAATAGCCATCGTTGGGAGTACCTTCCACACCGTCTCCTTCATAACCGGTTCCTTTGCATTGAGGACAATTGCCATTATGATTTCTGGCATAGACACACCATTGTTGTTTGCATTCGACGGTTCCGGTGCCTTTGCAATCGGGACATGTGTGGGTGTAATACCCATTGGTGCATGGGCCAACACCAGGTCCTCCTTGGCATTTTCCGGTTCCTTGACAGGCATCACAGGGAATGTCGGGTTCTCCTAAACGGAATTTGGTGCCGTTACAGTGACCGCATTTTCCGGTGCCGTTACAATTGGCACATTTTTCTTTTTCGGTTCCGATTCCTTTGCATCGTGGACAGGTAAAGTACCCTTTTCCTCCACAATCAGGGTTATCACAGGTGTATTTTCCGGTTCCATAACAATAGTGACATTGTTGTAGAATTTTTGCTTGTGTAGGGAGAGGTGTTAAAGCTAAAACGAGGGATAGAAGAATGAGAACGGATAGGATTCTTTTCATACAGATTCCTCCTAAAAACGTATTTACCACATTTTGGTAACTTCGGTGGAATAGCACCATTTTCCGGAGGTGAATTTTCCAACAAAGGAGGTGTTGGAAGAGAAGATGGTGTACATTTTTCCATTAATAAATTCGATTCCTTCTGCTGCAGGCGGGAATTTTAAATCGTCTACAAGGGTTCCCGTGTCCAGTTCGTGAAGGGGAAGTTTCTTTTTTCCATATTTGTAGGTGGTGTTGCGTCTGGCGGTTGCTTTGACGCTATATGAATACACGTGAGAGAATTCTAGGTCTGATGAGGTGGACACATACACTCTACCATCATAAAATGCAAGGCCTTGTACGTTGTTTGGAAGAGAATATACTTCGCAGGGTTTGGGACTTACCCCAAAAAGGGCGTTGTCTTTTTCGGAAAAAGCAAAGGCATAGGCAAGGGCGTTGTTTTGGGCTCCGGAGGTTGTTTTCAAGCGATGTTCTTCAGCGGTAGGAGTTTCTTCCGTGTAGGTTTCTCCTACAATGAGTTTTTCGTTAGAGATAGTGGCGTAGGATAAATTCATTCCTTCTTCTACGGGAATAGATCCTAAACAAGCCACATTATCATCGTTTTGGGCAATACACAAAGCGGGATAGGAGAAAACGTAGATACAACCATCGACACCGCCGGCAATGTAGACATAATCTTTATAAACCGCAATACCGCCGGCATAGGCCGTAAACGGTGTGTTGTCTTCGTTTAATAGAGTGATTTTTTTGGTTTTTGTTTCTTCTTCTCCCACATTTACGACGTAGAGGGGAGACACTTCGTCTTTAGAAGAATAGCCACAAAGGAGATAGTCTTTGGTGTCCGTCTTGTAGGCAATCCCGTTAGGGATAAAGCCTTTGGATAGACCGGGGACTGCAAACTCTTTGTGAGAGGATAAATAGAATGTAGCAACCGGGGCTTTGTAATAAATGTTGAGCCCCAGATAGGCAAGCAAGAGAAGACAAACTAGTACTATAATGAGAATGATAATCTTTTTCAAGATGTTTCCTCCTTTATAACCCTTCTAAATTGAGTTGATTATACCAAGAATTACAAAAGATTTCAATAAATAGAAAAAGATGGATTGACGAAAAAGATAAAAATTGATACAATAACTGTAAATTTGCTTTTGGAGGCTCATATGAAAAGAACAATTGCCGTTTTACTCGTGATTATTTTATTAGGTAGTATGCTTTGGGTGTGGAATTACCAAGTGCATGCAAAAGAAATCTCTCTTGATCTTATTAGTTATTTCTCTAATGGTTCGAACATAACCGATCCGACCCATATTGAAGATACGGGAAATGGTTTTATCATTACTCAGTCGGGAGGTTGGAACGTTTGGGTGATGCACTACGATGTGAGTGGCCTTGCCGAATTCACACCGGATGTGGGAGAGACGGTATATCTTTCTTATGATTTTACCGTCAATGGCAGTGGCCATGTTTGTGCTGGAGAGTGGACCAATTCGTTAGCTTCCGCTATTGCAGCAGAGGCTGGGGTAGATACCACACCGGCCGATGATGGAACTCCGATGCTTGTTGAGGGAACATATGCGGGTAGCATTGCCGTGGATAAATCTATTTTCCGTGCAACAGGCCGTTTTGGTATAGTGGGAACGGGAGCGGTAATTCGTAAGTTTCAGTTAGTGAGTGCAGGGTCTAATGGGACATCTAAATTGGGCGATCTCAACGAAGACGGAGACATTGACATGAAAGATGTCTTGGCCATTCGAAAACATATAATGGACCCAAGTTTTGTGATTAACACGACGCTTGCCAATGTCAATCGTGATGAAGAGATTGACATGAAGGATGTGCTGCTTATTCGCAAATACATTGCAAAGGTTATTACATCCTTTGAAGACCAAAGCCAGGGGACAAGCAGTGTTTCTTCCACCACCAGTGATACAACCTCTACGACCAGTGGTTCCGGTTCGTCAACGATTGTTTACGAAAAGGGGACTACTTATCTAAAATCAGACGGTAGTTTCTACGATGATTTTACCAATGGCGTGGATTCCAATATGTGGTATCTATGCACCCAAACATGGGGTGGTGGTAATAACGGTCAGTTGGCGCAAAATGTTGGTTATACGGAAGATGGTACCCTCGTTTTAACCGCCAACGGAGATTTGTATAAAGGAACCATTGGTGGACGAAATGGAAAGCGAACGGGTGGAGTAATTGTCTCGAAATCCAATCCTGGCCCTGGCAGTTATGAAGTGCGAATGAAAGTGGCCCCACGTCTTGGTACGTGCTCGACAATGTGGACGTTCTATTACGGAAACAATGGAGAAAATCATGAAATTGATATTGAGATTCCAGGAAACGAAACCACTTTTAAATACAGTCTCTTTACGAACTGGTTAACAGAAGAAAACTATTTACCACAAAACACAATTCCTGATTTTTACCATAATGATGGAGAGTGGCACACCTATCGATTCGATTGGCACACGAATCCCAAACGCATTGATTATTATGTCGATGGCAAGTTGGAAATGACTTCGAATACTTTAATCCCAACCATTGCTGGTCACTTCTGGCTTGGAGTATGGTTCCCCAATGCGTGGTGTGGAAATCCAGATTTTGAAACTTGTTATATGCTCGTGGATTATGCGAAATTTACCGCTTTTGACGAACCGTTTACCAATTCGGGGATTGGCTATAACTTCGCAGCGCCTTTAAGTGCTTATCCCGCATCGCCTATGCAATTGCCAACGAACAATTACGTGTCCAATGGATCGTTTGTTAATGATTTGATAGGATGGACGGTAACAGGATCTGCATCCGTTGTGCAAGAGGATGGCGATTCCGTCTTGAAAGTTATGACAGATGAGACGAAAGTAACCCAAAAAATCTCGTCGATGATTTCAGGGGGGCAATACTTGATTACCGGTACGGTGAAGACAACTGGAAATGCATTGATAGAAGTTACATCGATCAAACAAAATGGCTCTGTAATTTCGACACAATCTATCCCATATACTTCTTCGACAACCCTGTCGAAGCAAATGACGCTGCCGGAGGGGACCGCCTTTATTCAGTTGGGATTGAGCGGAACCAGTGGTACGACATTTGATGATTTGTATGTCACTCAACCATCGCGACATGATTTCTAACCAAAGACCCTTGAAGTGCGATACACTTCAAGGTTCATTTCCTGTTGTTGGAAGAGTTTTACTAAGGTGAAAAATGGGGGGATACAAAACTTTGCCTATTCGTTAC
>JAGCZP010000036.1 GCA_017959985.1 Clostridia bacterium
CCCAGGAGTTCGCACCTATGTTAGCGTCAATGGGGGTATGACCGATAATCCTCGGTATATCTTATATCAAGCGGATTACACGGCTTTGATTGCCAACAAGGCAAACGAGCCAAAAACAGAAACGGTTACCATTGCGGGACGCTGCTGTGAAAGCGGGGATTTGTTGCAAGAGAATACACCTTTGCAAAAGTGTGAACATGGAGATATTCTGGCGGTGTTAACCACCGGTGCTTATAATTATTCGATGGCATCCAATTATAACCGTTTCCCAAAACCACCAGTGGTAATGGTGAAAGACGGAACTTCCCGTGTGGTTGTTAAGAGAGAATCCTTTGAAGATCTTATGAAAAACGATGTGTAATGAAAAATGCGATGTAGAGAAATCTACATCGCATTTTACTTATTGTTCAATTAATTCGTTCATGGTGTAATAACCAGCTGGCTTTCCAACCATAAAGCGTGCGGCGGAAATGGCACCGTTTGCTAATAACTCTTTGGATTGTGCGGTGTGAGAGAGGGTAATGGTCTCGTCATGTCCACAAAAGAGAATATCGTGTTCACCAACAATGGTACCGCCACGAATGGAGGAAAAACCAATCTCGGTTTTTTCTCTTTTTTTGCGTACGCTATGTCTATCATATACGAACACAGGGTTATATGGTAAGCCTTCGGAAATGGCATTCCCTAGCATAAGGGCAGTTCCGGAAGGAGCATCGACTTTCAAATTGTGATGTTTTTCAACAATTTCTACATCGTAACCTTCTCCTAAGATGGAGGCGGCTTTTTTGGCAAGAGCGGCTAACAAGCTGATACCAAGTGACATATTCGCGCTGAAAAAAACAGGAATCACTTGGGAAGCGCTTTTGATGAGTTCTTCGTCTTCTTTGGAATATCCTGTGGTTGCCAAAATAACCGGGATAGATATTTTTTTTGCATAGGTTAAAATACCGGATAGACTGCTAGGATGGGAAAAGTCGATGAGAATATCGGCTTTTATATCGCATTCAGCTGGTGTAGAAAAAATGGGAAAATCCGCAAAGGGTTCTGTGTTAATATCAAACCCTACAACAACTCGCATATCTTCTTGATTATTAATGCAAGAAGTTAGTACATGTCCCATTTTTCCGTTGCAGCCGCATAAAGCTACAGAAATCATGGTGTTCTCCTTTATTTTAAAAGACCGTATTTCACTAACACGTCGTGTACGCGTTGTTTACCGGCGTCATCCATTTCATAGAGAGGAAGACGACAATCACCCATATTCCAACCTATTTGATTGAGGGCTTCTTTCACAGGAATGGGGTTCACATCAATAAACATGGTGTTGGCAAGTTCTAAGTATTTTAATTGTAAGTTCTTGCTTTCTTCCACATTGCCTTTAAACCATTGATCGCAAATATCGTGGGCTTCTTTTGGGGCAACGTTTGAGAGAACGGAAATAACACCTTTTGCGCCTAAGGCAAGCATAGGAACAATTTCATTATCGTTTCCAGAATAAATATC
>JAGCZP010000037.1 GCA_017959985.1 Clostridia bacterium
CACTCTTCTTTATGCCGTTGTCAAAGGTAAGGACGTGACCGTGGAAGCTATCAATGCTGCCATGAAAGCCCAAGCAACCGAATCCTTCGGTTATAACGAGGATCAAATCGTTTCTTCCGATATTATCGGCATGCGTTTCGGTTCCTTGTTTGATGCTACTCAAACCATGGTTTCCAAAATTGATGACGATACCTATCAAGTGCAAGTTGTTTCTTGGTCTGATAACGAGAACAGCTACACCAGCCAAATGGTTCGTACCATCAAATACTTTGCTGAAAATTGCTAAGGATTTGATAATCAATATTCTTCGGGGCGGGGTGAAATTCCCCACCGGCGGTAAAGCCCGCGAGCTGCTTGTCAGTTGATTCGGTGAAATTCCGAAGCCGACGGTATAGTCCGGATGGAAGAAGAATGCATAGAGATTATGCTTTTTAGCCCCTGCAACATATGTTGCGGGGGTTTTTGTTTTAGGAGGAAAAAGTATGTTAAACGAAACCAATCGTAAAACCACCAAAATGGTTTTAATGGCTATCTTTACAGCCCTTGCTTATGTGAGTGTGCTGTTAATCCGCGTTCCGGTCGTCATGTTTTTATCTTATGAACCGAAAGATGTGTTTATTCTTTTGGCGGCATTGATTATTGGACCGTTTGAAGGCTTAATGGTATCAGTGGTTACGTCCTTTATCGAGATGTTTACCATCAGCCAAACCGGTTGGTGGGGACTGCTTATGAACGTGTTGTCGACCATTGCCTTTATTTTGCCCCCGGCGCTACTTTACAAAAAGTTTCAAAAAGACGGGGCCGTAGCCATTGGCGTGTGTGTTGGTACAATCTGTATGACCATGGTGATGCTTTTGTGGAACTATTTGGTTGCTCCTTTGTATATGAATGTTCCACGGGAGCAAATTGTGCCATTACTGGCAACCATGTTCTTACCTTTCAATCTTCTCAAAGCCATTCTTAACAGTGGCTTTACCATGATTTTGTTTGTCCCGCTTAAGGCGGCATTGAGCCGTTCCAATCTTCTTTTGCAAGAATCAAAAGAAGAGAGTAAGCGTGCTAATCGTATCTTAACAATTATTGTTGCGGGACTGATTATTATTACGGGGATTTTGTTTATTAGCGTCTTTAAGCCGGTATTGTTTGGAGATATGTAAATTTTTATAATGCTAAGCAGCCTAACGGGACTTTGTTTTATTCAACGTTTCAAAAAGAAGCGTGCTACGAATCAATATTAAATAGTATTGGATACCCTACCAAAGAAAATTGGTGGGGTATTTTGCTTCTTAAGCTAGTTTAAATCCTTGCTATACTTTTCTTTGGGGAGAATAAAAAAGAACTTCCAAATATGTTTTTTAGTATCAAGACAAAATAAGCAAATCTAAATTTTCCTATAGTAGGGATATTTAATGAGAATCTTTATTGAATATATATTTATTATATGCTATATTTATAGTAGTTCATTGTGTTTTCTGAACAAATACTTTTTTGAGAGGGATGAAAGAGGGATGAATAAAAAGTTTGCAATTTTTATTTCTCTGATTGCTTGCTTGGCCCTGCTTATCGTTGTTCCTGTTACGACAATTAACGCGGGTCGCTCTCGTGGCGATGTCAACCAGGACAATGAAATCGACATGAAAGACGTTTTGGCCTTGCGCAAACAAATTGCCGGTGTGGCCACAGGTCTTGATCTGGTTCTTGCAGATGCAAACGGAGACAACGAGATTGACATGAAGGATGTTTTGCTACTTCGCAAACATATTGCCAACATTCCTGTTAGCTTCGCTCCATTGCCGGATGATTCTTCTGTGGTGAGTGTGGTATCCACACCAAGTGAAGTGTCTACGGTTAGTGTGGTGTCTACACCAAGCGAGGTATCGACGGCTAGTGTCGTGTCTACGCCAAGCGAAGTATCTACCGTTAGTACGACCAGCACCTCTTCGACGGTAAGCAATCCTTCCGGACAAGTAACCTTAACCATCAATGTAACCGAGGAATCTCCTCGTTACACCAACAATACCATTCAAAAATCTTGGCAATACAACGTTGGTGAAACGGCCACCTTTACGGTTTCCATGGATGTCTTTAAGGGTGATGAGAAAGAAATGTCTGAAATTCTTTCTTATGTCAATTTGACCAATTGCACCTTGCAAGGCACCCCAACCGTCGGCGAGCCTGTTAGCA
>JAGCZP010000038.1 GCA_017959985.1 Clostridia bacterium
AGTGGCCGAAAGCAACGGTTTGCTAAACCGTCATACGGGTAACACTGTATCAGGGGTTCGAATCCCCTCCTCTCCGCCAACAAAATCTCTATTGTCCTTTAAGACAACAGAGATTTTTCTTTTTATTGCGTAAAAACGTAGATTATGCTATTTTAATTAAAGATTTTAAAAAACATTGTAGAAACGAGTCTTTATATGCGACAGTTTAGTTTAAAAAGTGCTGTTTTACTTCTTCTGACCGCCATTATTTGGGGAAGTGCTTTTGTGGCCCAATCGGTGGGGATGCGATACATCGGTCCCTTTACATTCAACGGAACCAGAAGTGTTCTCGGTGCCCTTATTTTGCTCCCTATTTTGGCTCTTTTTATAAAAAGTGAAAAAGCAAAAGATTCCCACTACTGTGTTGGAACAAAAAAAGATATTCTCTATTCCGGAATTCTTTGCGGCGTGGTTATGTTTGTTGCGTCCAATCTCCAACAATTTGGAATTCAATACACCACCGTCGGGAAAGCTGGTTTTATCACCGCCTTTTACATTGTCCTCGTTCCCATTTTAGGAATTTTTGTAAAACGCAGTTGTCCCCCACTGGTATGGTGCGGCGTTTTGCTCGCTCTCGTAGGTCTATGGTTTTTATGTATGAGAAAAGAATCCATTCAGCTACAACTAGGAGATCTCCTTCTCTTCTTATGCGCCGTTGTTTTTGCAATTCACATCCTTATCATTGATCATTATTCGCCACTGGTAAACGGTGTGTTGCTCTCCTGCATTCAATTTGCCATTTGTGGTGTGTTATCGCTTCTTTGTGCCTTTTTATTCGAAGTGATTTCTCTCCCAGCTATTTTAAATGCTTGGCAAAGCATCCTCTACGCAGGAATTCTTTCTTGTGGTGTTGCCTACACCCTTCAAATTTTAGGGCAAAAGAATATCGATCCTACCGTGGGGTCTCTCATTCTCAGTTTGGAATCTTGCATTTCCGTCCTAGCCGGTTGGGTCATCCTAAAACAGACCCTCTCTGGCCGTGAATTATTCGGTTGTGCGCTTATGTTCTTTGCTGTCATCTTTGTTCAAATTGTTGCTTCCCGTAAAGCAAAACAACGTTAGGAGTTCTTTATGGATAACCAAACGACCAACAAAAGAAAATCATTCCTTGGCATTTGCCTAATTCTCTTTTCCATCGCTTTCTTATTCGCCTTATCCTTCCTCATTGGAAACCCTCTCTTGCAATTTGTCAACGACCCCGAACAATTTCGCCTTTGGGTGCAGTCTCATGGCATTTGGTCCTATTTAGCCTTTATTGGCATTGTCATTGTGCAAGTCATCGTGGCGTTTATTCCCGGAGAACCTTTTGAAATTGCTGCCGGCTACGCCTTTGGCGCATGGCAGGGTACTCTTTTGTGTATGATTGCCACCACCCTCGGTAGCATGCTTGTCTTTTTGCTGGTACGAAAGTTCGGTATAAAACTGGTGCAAATCTTTTTCTCGCTAGAGAAACTAAATAATCTAAAATTCTTAAAAGACTCTCAGCGCCGCGATTTGCTTTTTCTCATCATCTATATGATTCCAGGCACCCCGAAAGATTTGCTCAGTTACTTTGCAGGCTTAACCAATATTTCTTTTATTCCCTTTTTACTGATTTCTTTCTTCGGACGTATCCCTTCCATCATCACCTCCACCATCGGCGGCGATATGCTCATGAAACAAAACTATTGGTTTGCCGGCATCACCTTTGGCATCGCCTTGCTCATTAGTGCCGTCGGAATTTATATTTATAACAGAATTTGTCAAAAACACAATCAGGAGGAGCACCATGAAAGAGAAACGCTTTGAGACCATTTACAAGCAAGGATCCCTAGAAAGTTTAACCATTTATCGGGATAAACAAACGGGTGTTAACTACCTCTTTATCGAACGAGGCTATTCCGGAGGACTAACCCCTCTGCTCGATCAAGAAGGCAAACCGGTCATCGACCCGGTTATCCCTACCAGTCGCGTCTACTAACAAAAAGAGTGTCATCCATTTTTTGGATGGCACTCTTTGCTTTATAAATTCACAATGGTGGCGTTTAGCATGGTGGCTTCTTCCATTTTATGGGTAATGAGAATCACCGGTTTTTCTTTGGCATACTCTAAAAGAATCGCGACAATTTCTTGGATTCGTTCTTCTTCTAGTCCGGTAAACGGTTCATCTAGTAGCAATATATCCGATGGAGCTGCTAACGCTCTGGCAAGAGCAACCCGTCGGCACATACCTCCCGAAAGCTCCGCAGGATACTGCGATAACGAATCTTTCAGCCCCACTAACTGTAACCATTTTTCCGATTCGGTCCCCACAAGATCCACGTTTTGCTTTGCCGTTTTCCACGGGAGCAAACGATCCTCTTGAAACACAACCGATGGATTTGCCGGAGCCTCTTGTATGAACCCTTTCGTAGGCTTTTCTAGTCCACACATCAGCCGAAGCAAAGTGGTCTTTCCACAACCGCTCGGTCCAAACAAACATGTAACGCCAGTTTTTTGAAATTCATAGGAAAAATCTTGTATCACCGGCTTTTGATCGTAAGAAAAAGAAACATGAGAAAAAATCATACTGCACGTCCCTCCTTCTTGCTTTGTTCAAATCGTTTTCCCTTTTGCGAAACCAATTTGGTTAATAGCTTTTCTAGTAACACACTAAGGAGAATAACCGTCAATGTCCACGCAAACACGCTAGGAGTTTCTAGGCTGAGTTTTGCCTTTTGTAAGTAATTACCGATAGAGGTGGTGGGACGGCAAATAATCTCTGCCGCAATCCCCGATTTCCATGCAAATCCCAATCCTGTTTTCATAGAAGCCAGCAAGTACGGAACCAACGACGGAAAGCGAATCTCTCGCCACACTTTTTTTGCCGGCAGATGGTACACTTTTGCCACTTCCAAGAGCTTTCCATCTACTTGTAAAATCCCTTCTTCCACATTAGCCCAAACAATGGGTAACACCATCAAAAAGGAAATCCACAAAGGCAAACTATCCGTTTTTATCCAAACCAGCGCTAAGATAATAAAGGAAGCCACCGGTGCGGCACGAATCACTTTTAAAATAGGGGTAATAAGCGCTTTTGCTAGCTTCACTCTCGCGGTAAAAGCTGCAAGCAAGCATCCGCACAAAACCGCTAACAAAAACCCCACGGAGATACGGAGCAGAGAATACCCGGTCGCCACCCAAAAGGTGCTGGTTTTTGCCAAGTCGAACCAGACCGTCACCACCTGCAAAGGTGATGGCAGCAACAGTTCGGAAGCAACCGCCAAGCATAGAAGCTCCCAAGCTCCTATCCAGAAAATAGCGACTCCCAGTCCTATAAGAATTTTCTTCCCCGTTTGGTTCATCGTTTCTCCTTAGGCGGCAGTGTAATAGAATCCCGCATCAGGCATTTTGCCACCCACCGATTTGGGATTGGCATCAAATAACACTTGGAAATAATCCTCAATAGCCGGTTGCATATCCGCACCATCAATATAGGTAATCAAGCAACGTGGGAGGGCTTTCTTCGCAATTTCTGCCGATGCAATAATGCAATATTTTTCACAAAGTTCCGCAGACTTATTCAAATCGGAAATCCCATCAATGGATTCTTTGTACTCTTTTAAGAACACAGGAAGGGCATCTGGATATTTCTCGATAAAGGCTTTGGTGGCCACCAAACATCCCATCAAAGGAGACTTGGAATTAATAGCCTTCCATTCTTCATTGACACTCACCGCAATGCGCAAGTCTTGGTTTTTGGCTTGAACGGTTGTGCAAAGAGGTTCGGGAACCAAGGCAATTTTGGCTTCACCTTTAATAAGCAAGGCTGCCAATTCTTCATTTTCTGCCACAAATTTTAAGGTAACATCTTTGTCCGGATCAATCCCCTTTTGGGTCAATAAGTAGCGAAGAATATACTCCGGGTTAGACCCTTCTCCAGTGCTATAAATGGTTTGTCCTTTGAAATCGTCAAAGGATTGAATGGTGTTACCATTTTCTAAGAAATACAACACGCATTCGGTGTTAATAGCAATCATTTGAATGCCGCCATTGGTTTTTTGATACAAACTAGCTGCCAAGTTGGTCGGGATTGCCGCAATATCCGCTTCCCCGGTGGTTAATTTGGAAACAATAGCATCGGGAGCTGTTACCAAATTCACGTTATACTTCATGGAAGTTTGTCCTAAACCGGATTTTTCCATCATGTTCACAAATCCAGCACCAGTCGGTCCCACAAGACCATAGGCATTCACTTCGGTTGGTAAATTCACGGTGGAAGTGGTCTCTTATCCCCCTGTTTGGTTACAAGAGCAAACTGCAAAGAGCATTGCTAGAATTCCTAAAACCGCTAAGCTTTTTTTCAACATTTTTCATTCCTCATTTCTTTCTTGTATATAGATTTTTTTATTCACGCGCTTAACGATGCCTTTTGCGACTAAATCATCCAAAGCACGGTATAAACTACTACGTCCCATATTCAGCCGGGAGGCGATTCCGCTAAGAGAACAGGGTAATTGAACTTCTCCGCTCTCTGTGGAACAAGAACGTAGATACTTTTCCACTTTCTCTTGGGTTTGACTGCCCCCTTGCACATTGATGGCACGATTCAAAAACCGAATCCTCTCGGTCAAGAAAGTGATAAACGCCTCATTGACTTCCGGATACTGTTTCCAAAGGTTGGTTAATTGGGTTTCCGGTATCAGCAACACTTCGCTTTCTTTGTAGGCACGAACATTGCTGACAAAATTCGTTCCCCCATAAAGCATTGCCACACCCACGGCATCACCCGATAACAGTCGATTATGCAATTTTTCTTTTCCATCCGCTCCCGTACGGTACACACGAAGTTCTCCGCTAAGCAACAATCCCAAGGCTTTTCCTTGGCTCTCGTCGGAAAACACACACTCCCCTTTTGCAATCAGCGTAGGATCCGGTAAGGTTTTGTAAATCGCCTCAAAATCCTTTATGGATAATCGCTGAAACAAAAAGGAATCCCGGATGAAAGGTTTATAGGTCATTGCATCCATAAACTCCCTCCATTTTTGTCCCATATGGGACAATATACATAGTATATCTTTTCTTTCTATAAAAAGCAAGTAGAAAAATAATTACAAAAAAGTAATTTTACAATTATACCTTTCTATGCTATACTGTAGCCTAGAATTCATTGTTAGGAAGGAATGAGTTAGTCCATGGCGAAAAGATTTCTCGCTATATTCTTGTGTCTAATGATCCTTTTAGCCTGCAGCCTCGTTGCCGGTGCTACAGACTATTCTGTCAGTAGCATCGATATTACCATCAGTGGCGATGTGATTACGGTCCAATGGGGGTCTAGTTCTCCCTCTGGCGCCTACTTACAATACGTCTCTGTTGGCGGCGAAGCCTGTCATGTCAATGCCGGAAACGACGACCGCGGAAAAGTCAATTGTTACGCGACCGTGGATGCTTCTGAGATCAAACCGGGTACCCATACCGTTTATGCCCAATTCGCATGGGATGGTGTAGATGATACTTACGCGTTTAACAGCATTGATATTACCAAAGAAGCCAAAGCTTCTGACTACACTCGTTCTTCCGTTACCATTCAAGGAAAACAATTATCCGATCGGTACCTTGTCTATCTCTATGACAGCGATGGCGACCCGATTGAAGGATGCCACTTAACCGTCGATATCGGACAGACCAAAAATGCTCTCTCCGGTTCTACCTATTCCGATGGTTCGGTTACCATCGATACCAAGGGCCAACCTAATGGCACTAAAATAGTTTGCCACGTCAGCGAGCAAACCATTGGCTATACCATTTATGAGGCCGCCAGTCAAACCTTTACCATCAAGAGTAGTGCCACCACGACCAAAGCAAAAACCACTGCCAAAGCCACCACAAAAATTGCCACCACCGCTACCACAAAAAAAACCACCAAAGAAGAAACCTCCGAAGACACTTCCGATGTAACCACCGTGGCCGAGCTTCCCACCCTTCCTTCTACCGATGAAGAAACCGATATTACCGTTCCTTCCTATAACGTTGTCACCGGTGCCACCACCACCAAAGCAAAAGGGGACACTATTTACGGAAACCTCTCCGCCGATTCAAACATCTTAAAATTGGCGGAACTGGAAATCAACGATTTTGATAAGCGTGGACGTGTTGGCGTTTCCAAAGACCATTTTGAAATCTTATCGAATACTTATGGCGGTATTCTTACCGGACTTGTAAGCACGTCCAAATATCCGGAAGTGACCAAAGAAATGGTCAACGATGCCAAGAAAAACAACATTGATTTTTCCAAATGCAATGTGGATAAATGCAAGCTCTTAACCTTCGGCCTCTCCTTAAACTTCATTCAAGAAGATAATTTCGTATTAAACGTTGCCGATATTTCTACTCTTTCCACGGACGACAACACCATCATTTTGGATTTCCAAATTCCAGTTCCGGATACTATGAAAGATTGCAAAACTTTCGGTATTGCTATGACCGGAGATGGCATCTTAACACCTTTAACCTTAGTAGAAGCCAAAGGCGGCGTTATTCACTTTAGAACCCCAAGCCTCGGTTACTACACTTTAGTCGGATTCCAAGAAGGCGACAACACCGCTTCGGCCGGCGTATCTCCTCTTAAAATCCTTGTCTTCTTCTTATTTGTTGTCGGTCTCTTGTTCTTAGTCGCTGCTGGATTCTTTGTCTACCTATTCTTTATCCGTCCGCGCATTCAAGAAAAGGAAGCTTCCATCTTATTTGGAGAAGATAACGAAGAAGACGATATTCCTCCAGAAGAAGAGGAAGAAGACGTCGAAGAAGAATTAGAAGAACCAGAAGAGGAAGATGTTTCCATCGACCAAGAAGAGGAAGACACCGTTTTACCGCCTGTCGAGGAGAAAAGTACCAAGCCAAGGAAAAAGGCAAAACCCGATCCCTTTGATTACGAAGACGATCCTTTCTATCATTTAAAAGACGAACCTTTAAATTCCCGTCAGTATTCCGTCCCACAAGAAAACGTGGACGACTACAACGTGGATGCTATCTTAAAGGATGTGTTCGATAAGAAAGGTCCTTCTGCTTCTGAAACCATCGAAAACGATGGAGAAGACATTTTCGGATTAAACAATAAATAACCCATAAAGAAAGACCCTAGTTCCGTTTTGGGAACTAGGGTCTCTTTTGTTACCTTCTCATTCGTTATCAAAGAACTTATGGTGAATGGCCGATACTGCCCGATCACAATCGTCTTTATTAATAAGAACCGAGATTTTAATTTCGCTGGTAGAAATCATACGAATGTTAATATCGGCTTCGTATAACGCTTCAAACATTTCGGAAGCGACTCCATCGTGTGTCTCCATACCAGCACCCACAATGGATACTTTTGCCACATCGGCATCGAAACCCAAATCTTTGGCGCCGATCTTTTCTACATAGCTCTTTAAAGCATCCACCGCCGCTTGGCCATCTGCTTCCGGCACCGTGAAGGAAATATCTTTGGTTCCGTCACGACCAATCGATTGTAAGATAATATCCACATTGATATGCGCTTTGGCAATCAAAGAAAAGATTTTAAAAGCAATACCAGGGGTGTCCGGAACACCAATCACTTTGACACGGGCCACATGCTTGTCGCAAGCAACACCCTTAATTAATGTTTTCTCCATTTTCGTAACCTCCTTGACAATGGTGCCCGGTCTCCGAGCAAGACTAGAAAGGACTTCTAATTCTACATTATACTTTTTCGCCATTTCTACCGAACGATTGTTTAAAACTTGAGCGCCCAGCGTGGCCAGTTCTAACATTTCGTCGTAGGTTATTTCTTCCAGTTTCTTGGCGCTTTCCACTTTTCGTGGATCCGCCGTGTACACGCCTTCTACGTCCGTGTAAATCTGGCACAAATCGGCATGCATGGCCGCAGCAATGGCCACTGCACTGGTATCGGATCCTCCACGCCCTAACGTGGTCATATCATCGTATTTGTTAATGCCTTGGAATCCAGCAACCACCACAATCTTTTTCTTATCAAGTTCGGCGCGAATGCGTTCGCTTTCCACTTTTTTGATACGAGCGGACGTGTAGGCGGAATTGGTACGAAAACCTGCTTGCCAACCCAAAAGGGAAACAACCGGAAATCCTAGTTTTTCAATGGCCATGGCCAAGAGAGAAATGGAAATTTGTTCTCCGGCCGTCAAAAGCATATCCATCTCCCGTTTGCTAGCATTGGGATTAATCTCTTGCGCTTTGACAATTAAATCATCGGTGGTATCTCCCTGTGCGGAAACCACAACCACCATATCATTTCCTTCTCTATATTTGTCCGTGACAATTTGCGCAACATTCATTACCCTTTGGGCATCTGCTACCGAACTGCCACCAAACTTTTGAACAATCAACATGGTAAGCCCTCCTTATAGTGTTCCAAATCGTAGGCTTGAAATAAGAGTTGCTCCTGCAAGCTGCTTAATCTTTTCCTGCAAGACCTTTTCGGAAAGAACCGGGGTAACAAAGGCTAGTTCGTTCGCCGGAGCCCCTTCCCGATACACGTACTGCACGTCGCCAAAAATAGCGTGCACCGCCGGGGTCACATCGCAATCGCAGGAGAATCGGAGCACAAAAGCACTCTCCACATTTTCTTGTGGAACGATGGAGCCTTCTTTGGCCGGAGCCCATACCGGGCTCTTATTCATAGAAACATGTTTTGCGGCATCAATAACATCCCCCACCACCGCGCTGGCGGTTGGCAGTTTTCCGGCACCGGGGCCGTAGAACATAACATCTCCCACAGCGTTTCCTTTTACTTGCACGGCATTAAACACATCACTAACATGCGTGAGCAAACATTGTTGTTTTAAAACCATTGGGTACACACCGATAGCCACACGACCATCGTCGCATTTTTTAGCATGGCCAATGAGCTTAATCACACTGTCCATAGCCGCCGCCGTAGCCACATCTTCCAGCGTCACATTGCGAAGCCCTTCACAATACACGTCTTGTGGATAAATATGGTTACCAAAGGCCAACGCGGCTAAAATGCAAATCTTCCGGCACGCATCGTGTCCGTCAATGTCTGCCGAAGGATCCCGCTCGGCATAGCCCAGTTTTTGGGCCAAAGCCAAGGCATCGTCGAAGGTCATTTTCTCTTCAATCATTTTGTTGAGCATAAAATTGGTGGTACCATTTAAAATGCCTGCAATTTCTGTTACTTCGTTGGCCGCTAAGCACTCATACAAAGGCCAGAGAATTGGAATACCACCGCCGACCGATGCTTCGAAAAAGAAGTTACGCTGATGCTCTTTCGCAATTTGCAAAAGCTCGTCGCCTTTTTCCGCCACTAGTAACTTATTGGAAGTAACCACATTCTTATCGGCTTCTAAGGCTTGTTTGACAAACTCATAAGCCGGATGCAAGCCACCCATGGTTTCTACAACAATCTGAATGCTTTCATCCTTTAAAATATCTTGGAAATCTTTGGTAAGTTTTCCTTCGTTTGGATCCCCCGGGAAATCCCGAAGATCCAAAATCTTTTTCACTTCAATTTGACAGCCTGCTTTTTGCGTGATGCTTGCCGCATTCATGCTCAAAACTTCTGCCACACCGGAACCGACTGTTCCGTAACCCATAATACCGACACCAATCATTGGGTTTTTGTCCTCACTTTCCTATATCTCTCCTTGGCTTATCGCCATTCGTGTTACTTTTTCCACGCCTTTTAATTTTTGCAGGGATGTTAAAAACGCATCCACCGTCATCGAAAGGCGATCAATACGAGCCGAGATGGAAACGGTTGCTGTTCCATCGGCGGGAATATTTTGATTTACGGTTAGAATGTTTGCGCCTGCATCAGCAAAAGAAGCTAAGACCATGGATAACACGCCCGGCTTATCTTGTAAAAGCAAATGGGTTGTTAACAAGCCACCAGTAGCTCCCTCTCGATAAGCAAACACCGCATCGCGGTATTTATAAAACGCACTGCGAGAAAGCCCTGCTTTTTGCGCAGCCTCCACTGCGGTTTCCACTTCCCCAGAGGCGAGATATTCTTTCGCTTTCAACACCTTTTCAAAGACGTCGGGAAGTGTCTGCACATCCGCAATAACCCACTGGGTCCCTTGCGCTTTTTTTCCTTTCTGCATGGCATTCCATCCTTTTCGTTATGTGTCCACCATTCGTGGACTGATGTATTGCGACGAAAAACACTATACCACACATAACAAAGAAAATCAAGTAATTTTCTTATACTTTATATAAATTTTTCCGAAAAGAAAAAAGAGAGAAATGAAATCCATTTCCCTCTAACTATTTCTCTTGTTAGCTATACTGAGAAGTTATTCCGTAATACTCTTCTAAACACAATCCACTGTTATAGATTTTAGTGGCCACATCCACACCCACATAGCGAATATGCCATGGCTCATACATATACCCCGTTTGGGCTTCTTTTCCCTTAGGATACCGGAGGATAAATCCATATTCATGGCAATGGGCGGCAACCCATTTTCCTTCTTTTGTGGCACCAAAGGAATCCGAAACACCGTTTAAGTCAATGGCTAAGCCCGTTTGATGTTCAGAATATCCCGGTCTTGCGGAGAAACGATCCGCTTCAGCTTTTCCATAGGTGGACACATACCGGTTATATAACCCTTCTTGGGTGCTATAAGAACGAAATCCGGAAGAAATATAAATGTTGTTTCCTGCTTTAGCAGCAGCTGCCTTTAACTTATCATAAGCTTTATCGCATTCGCTGGTTAAACCGCCAATGTAATAAGAGGACGGAAGAGAATAGGTCTTGTTGACAACCAACACCCCGTCCACATAAGTGATTCCATTTTTCGTTACAATGGAATACCCTTTGGAAGAGGTCGACACTTTATCCGGGGCTGCGGTTGGCTTCTTAGTTGTGGTTGGTTTTTTGGAAGATAGGTTTTCATACCAAACGAACCGAATATTGTCCCCAATTTTCACTTTGTTCCAACCATTATCCCCTTTTCCAAGAACAAAAATCGCGTCGCCCACTTTCATGCGACCTTCAATTTTTGCATCATCATAAGGTTCCAAACGAATCGTTCCCTCATTGATGGCATAAAAAGTTTTTTGAACATCCTCAAATTCCACTGCTTTTCTTGTAGCAGTTGTTGTTTTAATGGTAGTTTGTGTTGTCGTTGTTGTCGGTTCTGTGGTCGTTGTTGTAGCAACTGTTGTTTGTATCGTAGTCATACTTGCCGTTGTTGTAGTTTCCGCAATAGATTCTTCCGGTAGATTTGCCTTTTCACACCCTACCAAAACCAGCACAAAAATCATAGAAAGTACAATCAA
>JAGCZP010000039.1 GCA_017959985.1 Clostridia bacterium
AAACATATGAAAAAATCCTTTATAAGCATTTTTGCAATTCTTATTTTGATAGTAGGTACCTTTATGAGTATTACAATGTTATCCTCAGCGGAACTACAAGGAACTGTTTTATACGAAAGTAGTTCTAGTTTTTCTAAGACGGCAAAAGCCGGAAAGGTTGGTTCTTGGTTTAAGCAAGTAACTGCCATTCGCGCCGATGTTATAGCCAACGGTGCCATCCACCCTGACCAAGGGGAATACTACGAAGTCGTTGTAACCGGATACGTTTCCTCTGGATCAGCCAGCATCTACTTAGGCGAAAACGTTTCTTGGGAAGAATACCATGGAACCGGCGAATCCCTTACCACAACCGAAAAAACCGTTACTTGGATTATTCCCAAGAAAGTATGGGGTGTGGAAGGCGAAATCTATGTCTGTGATTCCGGTGATTTAGAGCACACCATTACCGGTTCTTACTTAAAAGTTAGCGTCTATCGCCAATCTGGTGATACCACTAGTTCCGATGTGAACTCCGACACCACTTCCGAAACTTCGGCTACTCCTTCGGATGTGATCTCCGATGTCATCTCCGATACACCTTCCGACGTAACTTCCGAAACCACTTCTACCACCACACCGGCTCCTCGTCCAACCATGTATGGTGACGCCCATCTAGACAGTGTTGTGGATATGAAAGACGTCCTCGCCATCCGCAAATACATCGCCAACGCTCCCGTTGACGGAACCTTTAACGCTTTAAATGCCGACGCCAACGCCGATGGCGATATCGACATGAAAGACGTCTTAGCCGTTCGCAAACACATTGCCAAGATTGAATTCTTACCAGATGTTCCGGATATTTCGGATACAAACTCCGATACTTCTTCCATTACTTCCGCTATTACTTCGGATACATCGGAACCCACATCCAGTGTTGATCCCACCCTCTATAACGACTATCCGGATCAAATCGTTGCCAGTATCTACAATAGCGACGCTACCGCCTACGGCATCACCTGGCACACCTATAACGAAGGTGGTAACCATGTTTTACAATATATGAAACTTCCAGAAGGAACTACCAACATAGACTTTGCAAACGCCACCAGCGTTAACGCAACCACCGAACCTTACGAAACCTTAACCATGCCATACGATTTGGCAACCAACCTCTTTAACTATGGTTTTGATATTCAAACCGTCAACGATTATTCCCACAAAGCCGCCATGACCAATTTGGATTATGATAGCACCTATGTCTATCGTGTTGGTGATCCTACCAAAGACATTTGGAGCCAAGTGGGCACCTTAAAAACTCGTCCGCAATCTGTTTCCGACTTCTCCTTCATTTGGATGAGCGATACCCAAGTGGGAACCGCAACCGACGTGACTCCCTATTCCTACATGTTAAACGCTTTAGTAGGTGCTACCCAAAACGATCCCAATCCTGCTTTCCTCTTTAACGGTGGCGATATTGTCCAAAGCAGTAAGTATCTCCACTTATGGCGTAGCCAATTAAACGGCAACAAAGACTTCTTACTTAATCTCCCCATGATGCCGGTTACCGGTAACCACGATGCCATTTACGACGTGGGCGGCGATCACGAAATCATTAAACACTTCAATCTAGATTACCCAGAAGAGAATAACGTACCGCAATATGGTATGTTCTACTCCTTCGATTACGGTCCTGCACACTTCACCGTTTTGAATACCGATTGCTTCAAATCCAGCAACGGACAATTGGATGAAACCCAGTTAGCTTGGGTACAATCCGATGTACAAAATAGCAACGCTTTGTGGAAAATTGTTGTCATGCACCGTCCCATGTTTGCCATTCGTCAAGCAGACACCCCAGCACACCAACAACAACTTCTCAAATTATTTAACGATAACAACGTTGATTTAGTCTTACAAGCTCACGAGCATTGCTACATGCGTTCTTACCCCATCGATGGTAACGGATCGGTTGACATCAATCCTGTCACCGCAACCGAAAACAACGTGGAATACTTCGTCAATCCAAACGGCGTTACCTTCTTCAATTGCGCCACTGGTGGTTTAGACGGAAAAGCTCCATTAGATGAAGCGGATAAATCTTTCTGCTATGCCTATGCCAAAGGACAATCTTCCTCCTTTGCAAACATCTCCATTGCTGGTGACAAACTCACCATTTCCTCTTACTATCGTAGTGGCGAAAGCAACATTCCTTACACAAATGGCACCTGGGGCATTAAAAAAGCTCCCGCCTAATTTTACCGAAACAAAAAGAGCGATGAAACAATCATCGCTCTTTTTTCCTTTTACCGTATGCGGCCCCCGCCTAAACAAATCTCTCCGTCATACGCGACCGCCGCTTGTCCGGGCGTAATGGCTCTTTGCGGAGCATCAAAAACAATTTTAACGCTCTCTCCCTCTTCGGGATAAATCGTCGCAGGTTGCTCTTTTTGCCGATACCGAATTTTCACTGTGCAAGAAACCGGCTCTTTCGGTTTTTCTCCGCTAATCCAGTGGAAGGAATCCACATGCAAAGTATCTTCAAACAGTTCCTCTTCTTCGGCAAGGACCACGACATTGCGAACCACATCAATTTGTTTTACAAACATGGGTTTTCCAAAAGTAACACCCAGCCCTTTTCTCTGGCCAATAGTATAGTGAATAACCCCTTTGTGTTTTCCAAGGATGTTTCCTTCCACATCCTCAAAATCACCTTCCTTGTAAGATTTTCCTGTATACCTCTCTAAAAAGGATGCATAATCCCCATCCGGCACAAAACAAATATCTTGACTATCTGGTTTGGATGCATTCAAAAAGCCGTTTTCATCCGCAATTTTTCGCACATCCGTTTTTCGAAGTTCTCCTAGAGGAAACATGGTGTGCGCCAGCTGTTCTTGAGTCATCGAGTAAAGAACATAACTTTGATCTTTTGTCTCATCGACGGCTTTCTTTAAAAGGTATTTTCCATCCTGCTTATCAATCCGTGCGTAATGGCCTGTCACCACATAATCGCATTCCAAAACTTTTGCTCGATCAAACAGTTTATCAAATTTCATAAAACGATTACAGTCAATACACGGATTAGGAGTTTTCCCGTTTTCATACGCCTCCACGAAACGGGAAATGACCGTGTTGTGGAATTCTTCCATGAAATTGAAAACATAGTATTTCATATCCAGTTTATATGCCACACTTCTCGCGTCTTCCACGTCATCCAAACTGCAACATGTGTGACCACGGCTTACCCCGATATCCTCATTGTCATACAGTTTCATGGTGCACCCAACACAGGCAAAACCGGCATCTTTTATTAACTTGGCTGCAACGGAAGAATCCACTCCGCCGCTCATGGCAATTAATGCTTTCATTTTGTCACCCTAATTTTCTCATTTAAAAAAAAGCGCTAAACCATTGGTTCAGCGCCTTTTTTTCTACATATTAGTCTGCAAAAAGTGGTGTGGAGAGGTAACGATCGCCCGTATCTGGGAGCAAGACAACAATGGTCTTTCCTTTGTTTTCCGGACGTTTTGCCAATTCTATCGCCGCCCATGTGGCAGCGCCGGCAGAAATACCGACGAGCACACCTTCTTTACGGCCAATTCGTTTTCCTGTGGCAAAAGCATCTTCATTGGTAACAGGAATAATTTCATCGTAAATCTTTGTATTCAAAACATCGGGAACAAACCCTGCTCCGATTCCTTGAATCTTGTGGCTACCAGAAACGCCTGTAGACAAGACGGCAGAACTTGCTGGTTCTACAGCCACTATTTTAACATTTGGGTTCTTAGATTTCAAGTATTCCCCCACACCCGTAACAGTACCGCCTGTACCAACACCGGCCACAAAGATATCCACGTTTCCATCGGTATCTTCATAGATTTCCGGACCGGTTTTCTCGTAGTGAGCTTTCGGGTTGGCAGGATTGACGAATTGACCAGGAATGAAGCTATTTTCAATCTCTTTTGCCAATTCTTCCGCTTTGGCAATAGCCCCTTTCATGCCCTTGGTACCGTCGGTCAAAACAATTTCAGCCCCATAAGCCTTGATTAATTGACGACGCTCCACACTCATGGTTTCCGGCATGGTGATGATTAAACGATACCCTCTGGCAGCCGCAACCGATGCTAAGCCAATACCAGTATTACCGGAGGTAGGCTCAATCAAAGTAGCACCCGGTTTCAGAACACCTTTTTGTTCCGCATCGTCAATGATAGATTTGGCGATTCTATCTTTTACACTACCGGCTGGATTAAAGTATTCCAATTTTGCCAAAATAGTAGCTTGCAAGTTATCTTCTTCTTCAATATGCGTGAGCTCCAATAAAGGGGTTTTCCCGATTAATTGATCGGCTGTTTTATAAATGTTAGACATAATCTTTTCTTCCTTTCAAAATAACAGATTTTATTGTTTATTACTTTTAAATTATATCTGTTTCAACATCGAAAATCCAATACGTTTTTCATACGCTTCTCCTTATACGGCAGCAAAGCCTTTTTCTAAATCCGCAAGAATGTCATCAATATGTTCTGTACCAATGGATAAGCGGATGGTGGCTTGCGTAATGCCTTGATCGAGTAATTCTTCGTTCGACAATTGAGAATGCGTGGTGGAAGCTGGGTGAATAACTAAAGATTTCACATCGGCAACGTTGGCAAGAAGAGAGAAAATTTCCAAATTATCAATAAAGCGGAAGGCTTCTTCTTTGCCTCCTTTGATTTCGAAGGTGAAAATAGATCCACCGCCGTTGGGGAAGAATTTTTGATACACAGCATGGTCAGGATGATCCGGAAGAGAAGGGTGATTGACTTTCACAACTTTTGGATGATTGGCCAAGTATTCCACAACTTTTTTGGTATTTTCCACGTGACGTTCTAAGCGAAGCGATAAGGTTTCAGTTCCTTGTAACAACAAGAAGGCCGCAAAAGGAGAGATAGCTGCCCCTTGGTCACGGAGCAATATGGCACGAATGTAGGTGACGAAAGCAACCGGTCCCACCGCATCCACAAAAGAGATGCCATGGTAACTTGGGTTAGCCTCGGCAATCGGCGCGTATTTCCCGCTAGCTTTCCAATCAAACTTACCACTGTCGACAATGACACCGCCAAGGGTGGTTCCGTGACCGCCAATGAATTTGGTAGCCGAGTGAACAACAGTGTCTGCACCATGTTCAATAGGACGAATCAGGAATGGGGTTCCAAAGGTATTATCCACCACAACCGGGATTCCATGTTTGTGAGCAATTTCTGCAATGGCATCAATATCTGGGATGTCACTATTGGGATTTCCTAAGGTCTCTAAGTAAACCGCTTTCGTATTGTCCTGAATGGCTGCTTCCAGCTCCACTAAATTGTGAGCATCCACAAAGGTGGTGTGAATGCCAAATTGGGCTAATGTATGGCTTAATAAGTTATAGGTTCCTCCATAAATGGTTTTTTGTGCCACAATGTTATCGCCTGCTTGTGCTAACGCTTGAATGGTATAGGTAATTGCCGCGGCACCGGACGCAACCGCTAAAGCTGCCACGCCACCTTCTAAGGCAGCAATGCGTTTTTCAAACACATCTTGGGTGGTATTGGTTAAACGTCCATAAATGTTACCGGGATCCGCCAAGCCGAAACGATCGGCCGCGTGTTGTGCGTTATGGAAAACATACGACGCTGTGGCATAAATCGGGACAGCACGAGAGTCCGTGGTAGGATCGGCTTGTTCTTGGCCGACATGTAATTGTAAAGTTTCAAATTTATAGTTACTCATTTTTCATTTCTCCTTAAAATTCAAATAAAAGTTTTCTTGCATAAAAAAGCCGGGGGCATTTTCGTCTCCCGGGCAAATGGTTTTCTCTGTTATGACAGATGGGTGCTAAACATACAAGAAGAATGCACCTGACCACACTTGCGTGCCCGGGAGTTTAACATTCGACAACAATACATTATTTCTAAAGCCGTTTGTTTCATTGCATTCCTCTCCTCTCTTTGAGCCTTTGCTCGATTGGTTGTTTGTATGATACACCTATTTACCTACTATGTCAATAGGTTTTTAGAATTTTTTTCAAAAAAATTTTTTTCACCCTTTTCCATCTAATATGGTAATAAAAGAAAAAAGCTGAAGATTTTGGTCTTCAGCTCTCATTTTCTTTAAATAAAGGTGTGGAAAAATACCGTTCGGCGGTATCTGGTAACACCGTCACCACGGTTTTTCCCTTTCCTAGTTTTTTAGCTAATCGCTTGGCCGCTGCCACATTGGTCCCACTGGATATTCCACACATAATGCCTTCTCTTTTGGCTAAATCTCTTGCCGTTTGTAAGGCTTCTTCATCCGAAACAATACAGATTTCACTGTATATCTCTTGATTTAAAATCGGTGGAATCAATCCATCGCCGATTCCCATTTGCAAATGGGTTCCAATATTGCCTCCTGCCAAAATCGCAGCATTTTCCGGCTCCACCGCCCAAATTTCAATAAAGGGATATTGGGCTTTCAGCACTTCTCCAATTCCCGTAATGGTCCCCCCGGTTCCAATTCCGGAGCAGAATCCATCGATAGGTCCTTCCACTTGTTCCATAATTTCCAATGCAGTATGTTTTTTATGGGTTAACACATTGTGGATATTTTCAAATTGCTGGGGAACAAATACCTTTGGATTTTCCGCCTTCATAGCAAGGGCTTTTTGCAAACACTCATCAATGCATTTGCCAATATCGCCGTCATCATGAATGGTGATCACTTCGGCTCCATACTGACGGACAAGAAGTCTGCGTTCCACGCTCACCGAATCCGGCATAATGATAATGGTCTTATATCCTTTTACCGCACCCACCAGTGCAAGACCAATTCCTTGGTTACCGCTAGTCGGCTCTACAATAATAGAATCTTTTTGTAGAATTCCTTCCTTTTCCGCTTCCGTAATCATATTGTAAGCGGTACGGGTTTTAATCGATCCGCCTACATTCATGCCTTCAAATTTCACTAAAATTTGCGCATCCTCAGGCCCTGTTAAGTGATTGAGGCGAATCATTGGGGTATGCCCTATGGCTTGTAATACATTTTCAAAAAACACAGTTTTGTCTCCAACTCTTAGATTTTTTCAATAATAGCTGTTAGCAAATCTCTCATTTGCGCTTCGACTTTTTTCCCGGTCTCAATAACTTCGCTATGACAAATCGGATTATTACTGACTCCTGCTGCCATATTGGTAATGCTGGAAATCCCTAACACCTTTATCCCACAATGGCGAGCCGCAATAATTTCCGGTACGGTGCTCATGCCCACCGCATCCGCTCCGAGGGTGCGCGCCATACGAATTTCTGCCGGTGTTTCATAAGAAGGACCGCTAAACCACATATACACGCCTTCTTGAAGGGATAGGCCCTGTTTCTTTGCGCATTCCTTTGCAATTGTACGCAAATTGTCATCTAGAGCATTGGTCATATCTGGGAACCGCACACCAAACGCCTCTTCGTTTTTCCCCATTAACGGATTCACGCCGCTATAATTGATAAAGTCGTCTAGCAGCATCAAATCTCCCGGCTGAAACGATTCGTTTACGCCACCGGCCGCGTTGGTTAGGA
>JAGCZP010000040.1 GCA_017959985.1 Clostridia bacterium
ATATTTAAGGATGGATTGCTCCATCCTTATTATTAAGACATTGCAGCAATACTTTGATTGAGTAGATCAATCTTTTCTTGCAAACGAGAAGCTTGCTCCTTGGCTCCATCCACAACATTTTGAGGAGCTTTACTCACGAAAGACTCGTTATTTAGTCTCGCAAGAACACCCTCTAATTGTTTTTGGACATTTTCCCGTTCTTTTGTTAAACGAGCCAATTCTGCCTTCGTATCAACAAGTTCCTCCAAAGGAATCTTTATGGTAGCATCGGGAGTAACAATGCTGACCATATTCCCTTGATTTTCGGATTCATCAAAAAGGATATTCGTTGCAAACGCAAGACGTTCAATAAATGGTTTTCCTTTTTTAAAGGTTTCTTCAAAAGCCGTTTCAATAAACAAATCTGTTTTCTTAGATGGTGGAACGTTCATTTCCGCACGACGATTACGAATCGCACGAATAGCTTCCATTAACCGTTCCATCTCTTTTTCTTCGTTTGGAAAATCGAGTTGTTCATCAAACAAAGGCCAATCCGAACGCATTAAGGTTTCTCCCTCATGCGGAATCGTTTGCCAAATTTCTTCCGTAATAAACGGCATAAACGGATGCAACAATTCTAACATATTCGTCATAACAAACACAAGAACTCTTCTTGCATTTGGTGCATCGTCATTTTGTAATCTTGTTTTGCAAAGCTCGATATACCAGTCACAGAAATCATCCCAAATAAAATCATACAATTTCTGAACAGCCATACCAAGTTCAAACTTTTCAAGATTCTCGGTAACCGATTTAGCAAGAGTATTTACCTTCGACACAATCCACTTATCTTCTAAGGTTAATGTCTCTGGCAACGATAATTCGATATCTCCATCAAGATTCATGAGGATAAACCGTGCCGCATTCCATATCTTATTAGCAAAATTTCTGGAAGATTCCACTTTTTCTTGTAAGAAACGCATGTCATTTCCAGGACTATTACCAGTTGCCAACATAAAGCGTAAGGCATCCGCACCATATTCCTCAATAATCTCTAATGGATCAATTCCATTTCCCAAGGATTTTGACATTTTCCGTCCTTTGGAATCCCGTACCAAGCCATGAATAAAGACGGTATGGAACGGAACATCTCCCGTGTATGCAAGTCCGGAAAACATCATACGAACAACCCAGAAGAAAATGATATCGTATCCAGTTACCATGGTTTCGGTCGGATAAAAATACTTCAAATCTTCAGTGTTTTCCGGCCAGCCCAATGTAGAAAAAGGCCATAACGCAGACGAGAACCATGTATCCAATGTATCGTTATCTTGGGTTAAATGGGTACAACCACACTTAGGACATACGGTAGGATCTTCTCTAGAAACAATGGTTTCTCCGCAATCCTCACAATACCATGCCGGAATGCGATGGCCCCACCACAGCTGTCTAGAAATACACCAGTCACGAATGTTTTCGAGCCAATGATAATAAATCTTATCAAATCGTTCAGGAACAAACTTTGTTTTTCCTGTTTTCACGGCTTCAATCGCTGGTTTCGCCAGTTCTTCCATTTTAACAAACCATTGTAAGGAAACCCGTGGTTCAATGGTTGTATGGCAACGATAGCAATTACCGACATTGTGTTTCATCGGTTCGACTTTCACAACATATCCTTGCTCTTCCAAATCTGCCATAATCGCTTTTCTGGCTTCCAAGATAGAAAGTCCTTCATATTTTCCGGCTAAATCGTTCATATAACCGTCATCTGTTGTAATGGTAATCACTTCCAGTTGATGACGAAGACCAACTTCAAAGTCATTGGGGTCATGAGCAGGCGTAATTTTCACAACACCTGTTCCAAAATCCATTTCAACATATTCATCCGCAATAATCGGAATCTCTTTATTCACAAGTGGTAAAATAACCTTTTTACCAACCAAGTCTTTGTACCGTTCATCTTCCGGATGAACCGCAACAGCCGTATCACCGAGCATGGTTTCCGGACGTGTGGTGGCTAATTCCAAATATCCAGAACCATCCGCTAACGGATACCGCAAATGATAGAAGAAAGCATCTTTCTCTTCAAATTCCACTTCCGCATCGGAAATAGACGTCAAGCAATGAGGACACCAGTTAATAATACGCTCCCCACGATAGATTTTTCCTTCTTCATACAGTTTGACAAAAACTTCACGAACTGCTTTGGAACAACCTTCGTCCATAGTAAACCGTTCTCTATCCCAGTCACAGGAAGAACCCATTTTACGAAGTTGCGAAACAATTCGACCACCAAATTGTTCTTTCCATTTCCATGCACGTTCTAAGAAACGGTCACGGCCCAAATCGTCTTTGGTAAGGCCCTCTTTTTTCATAGCCTCCACGATTTTTGCCTCTGTAGCAATAGAAGCATGGTCGGTTCCAGGAACCCATAGTGCCTCATAACCTTGCATCCGTCTCCAACGGATTAAAATGTCCTGTAATGTATTATCAAGAGCATGTCCCATATGCAATTGACCAGTAATGTTTGGCGGAGGCATGACAATTGTATAAGGCTTTTTGTCGGGATTAACATTGGCATGGAAATATCCGTTTGTTTCCCAAAAAGAGTAGATACGGTCCTCAACTTCACGAGGATCATAACTTTTTGCTAATTCTCTATCCATGTTTTTATCCCTCCATAAAAAAATACGCATCTTTTGAATTATACGACTAAACCGCGCAAAATGCAATAAAAATAAACTATATAATACTACGAAAGTCTCATTGATAGAAGTTTTGTATCAAAAGTTCTGCCGATTTCATTCCATCCACCGCCGAAGAAACAATACCACCGGCATATCCGGCACCCTCACCACTAGGATAAATTCCTTCAATACAAGATTGTCCATCGTCCCGACGAAGCAAGCGTACAGGTGACGAGGTGCGACTCTCTACCCCTGTTAAAAGTGCCTCTTTGTGATCAAATCCAGTAATTTGTTTTCCCATCATAGGAATCCCTATTTTTAGAGAGTCACATACAGGCTTTGGTAAACAGTTTTCTATATTACTAGGACGCACTCCACGCTCATAGGATGGCTTCACAGTTTTAAAAGATTTCGATGGTTTTCCCTCTAGAAAATCGCCGACCATCTGACAAGGAGCCTGATACGCTCCTCCCCCATCCACAAAGGCTCTTTTTTCTATCGTTTGTTGCAAAATAACACCTGCTAATGGATTCGAAGAAGGATAATCTTCCGAACTTACACCCACCAAAACCGCGCTATTTGAGTTTTCTTCCTCACGAGCATACAAACTCATGCCATTGGTTACGACCATATTTTCTTCGGATGCAGCTGCAACCACTCGCCCTCCTGGGCACATACAAAATGTGTAGACACCTCGTCCATTTTTGGGATGGACCGCTAAGCGATAATCAGCAGCTCCCAACTGAGGAGATCCTGCAAAAGAACCATACCGTGCTTTATCAATGCTCTCCCTTTTATGTTCTATTCGAACACCAACAGCAAAAGGCTTTTGTTCCATCAAAAGCCCCTTGTCAAAAAGCATTTGAAAGGTATCTCTCGCACTATGCCCGATGGCAAAAATAGCATTTTGACAATCAAAGACGCTGGTTTTCCCTTTTTGCATAATAACCAACCCTTGTAACTGGTTGTTTTTTACCACAATATCGCATACTTTGGTATCAAAAGAAAACGTTGTTCCAAGGGAAATCAAATATTCCCGTAACTTCTTAACAAACACACACAACCGATCAGTTCCCACGTGTGGTTTAGCTTGCCATAGAACATCCGAAGCATCCGCAAACTTTGCAAACTGCTCTAATACAAAACGAATACGAGAATTATGAATTCCCGTATTCAACTTCCCATCAGAAAAAGTTCCTGCACCACCTTCTCCAAACTGAATATTGGATTCTGGGTTTAGCACGCCTGTAAGGTTAAACTCCTTTACACTTTTAACTCTTGTTTCAACATCTTGCCCTCGTTCAAAGACAATTGGCTGAAGACCAGATTCTGCAAGTACTAGAGCCGCAAAGAGTCCAGCCGGCCCACTTCCAACAACAACCGGATGAGAATCCTTGTTTTTTCTTGCTTCTAAGTAAGAATATGGTTCCATATTCACTAATTTGGCACAACCATCTTTGCAGGAAGTCACAAGACGCTTTTCATCTAGCAAAACTTCCACATATAACGAGAAGATAAATGAAACCGTTCCTCTTCTCGCATCAATTGAACGTTTACAAATAGAAAATTGGGAAATGTCTTTCACGGAAATCTTTAGTTTTTTTGCTGCTGCCTCTTTTAACTGTTCCTCGGTATAAGAAAGCGGCATGGATACATTATTAAGACAAATCATGCTTCTAAATCCTTCCTAATAGCATCCGAAACAGCCAAAGCGGAAGCAAATGCCCAATGAAGGTTATATCCTCCGCAATCGCCGTCCACATCCAAAACTTCACCAAGAGCATACAAATGTGGACAACAAGACGATTCTAATGTCAAAGGACTAAAATCCTTTGTTAAAATACCACCAGCTGTCACCTGTGCCCCACCAAAACCTTTTGTTCCAAACACTGGAAATGTCCATTCTTTTAGTGTAGACGCAATTGTTTTTAGTTCCTTTTCTGTTAAAGAACCGCACTCTCTCGACAATGGCATAATTTGGCGACTCCGTAAAACCGTTTGGCCAATTCTTTTTTGAAGCATCCCTGTCAAATATTCTTCTAGGGACCGTTTTGGAAACCGTTTTTTTCTCTCTTTTAGTGTTTGATAAACCCAATCTTCCGAATTGCCAGTAAACAGATCCAATGCGATTTCCATTTTCCCTTGTTTCTTTGTCTCCCATCTGCCGACCGCACGAGAAACTTGCATAACAGCTGGTCCCGATAGTCCATATTCTGTGAACAAAACTTCTCCAAAAGAATTCGAAACTTCCTTTTGATTCTCTCTTACAGAAACGTTTGCATTCAGTCGCAAACCTTTGACAGCTTTTACAAACTGGGTATCCGTTTTCACTTGAACAATGGATGGTGTTACCGTATTTTTTTTATGACCAAACGCCTGTAATAACGCATACCCATCGTCACATCCTCCAAGACTAGGGGAAGCAACTCCACCGGTGCAAACAACGATATGTGATGTCAAATACTCGTCTGTCGCCGTTTTAACAAGAAAGTCTTTACCATTTCTTTGGATGGATGTTACACAGGCATTGGTTTCCACCGATACCTTTCTCTCTTTCATTTCCTCCAAAATACAGTCTAAAACGGCAGCCGCACTGGCACAAATAGGATAAATGCGACCATTTTCCCGAATTTCTGTCAGAACGCCAATCGATTCAAAGAATGTTCGAACATGTTCCGGTGGAAATGTCGTCAAAACATAATCAGGGAAATACGAATCGTCTCCATGATAGTAATTAGGAGAAATATGTATATTCGACAAATTACAAGTCCCATTTCCGGTAGATAAAAGCTTTTTCCCAACGCGCGACTGTTTTTCTAAAACCAAAACACGAGCGCTGGGAAGTTGTCTTTTTAGCATGATAGAACCAATAAGACCAGAAGCTCCACCACCAACAAAAATGGCATCCCATATACCCATACTATTCCTCCTTTTTTCAACGTTTTCATTCTATCATTTTACCCCTCATCTATCAAGGGATAATCTTGCGTTATATAACGGTATATGCTATACTCTTTACTGGTTTTATACTAAAATTATATGTATACGTAACAGTTACTTTGTTTTCAGATAGGAGAAACACACATGATTTGGCATTATGAAAATAAAAACGCCATTTTAAATGAATTTGAAATTGACGAAAATATCGGTCTAACAAACGACCGCATTCCTTCTTTGGAAAAGACCTACGAAAAAAATATCCTCCGTGAGAAAAAACGCGTTCCTTTTTTAAAGAAGTTTTTTATGCAATTTAAAGATGCTATGGTTATCATTTTATTGATAGCTGCTCTTTTATCCGTTGGAATCAATCTATATAACTATTATCAAGGGAATCTTGAAAAAGCCGATTGGGTGGATCCCATCGTCATCATGATTATCGTAATTGTCAATGCGTTTGTCGGTGCTATTCAAGAACACCGCGCCGAGTCCGCTATTGAAGCCCTAAAAAGCCTATCGTCCCCCAAAGCAAAAGTCACAAGAAATGGAGAACGCATTGTTATTCCAACCATTGATCTCTATCCAGGTGACATTGTCCATCTAGAAGCCGGTGACTTGGTTCCTGCCGATATACGTATTTTACAATGCTTTGCCTTAAAAATTGATGAATCCTCTTTAACAGGAGAATCCATCCCTGTCGAAAAAAGTAACGAAGATTCCTTAGATTTAATCACTCCACTGGCAGAACGAAGCAACATGGCTTACTCCGGTTGTATGGTCACAAATGGTACCGCTATCGGTATTGTTGTGGAAACCGGTATGAAAACCGAAATTGGTAAGATTGCTACCATTCTAGAAACTGAAACAAAAGATATTACCCCTCTTCAAAAACGATTGGATGAGCTGGGAAAACGTCTTGGTTTCTTAGCCCTCGCTATCTGCTTTGTCATTTTCATTATCGGTTTACTTGCCAAAATGAACTGGCTCGATATTTTGCTTACTTCCATCTCGCTAGCAGTCGCCGCCATTCCTGAAGGCCTTCCTGCTGTTGTTACGGTGGTACTTGCCATCGGTGTGCAAAAAATGGCAAAGAAAAACGCCATTGTACGTCGATTATCGGCCGTAGAAACCTTAGGCTGCGCTTCTATCATTTGCACAGATAAAACTGGTACACTAACCCAAAACAAAATGACCCTAGAACGTTGTTTTGTGGATGGCAAAATCTTCTATCTAGATGATGTTCCCAATCGATCTATTATCTCCCTCATCCAAATGAGTTCCCTTTGCACCGATGGCGAATACTATGTAGAAGGCAAAGACGTTGTGGAAATTGGCGATCCTACGGAAACAGCTATCCTCAATTATGCTTTCCATCATCGGATGGATAAACGTCTTTTAATGGAGGAATATCCCCGTATCGGTGAAATTCCTTTTGATTCTGACCGAAAACGAATGTCTTCCATCCATTTGATGAATAATCGCAAAATTGTCATTGTTAAAGGAGCCCCTGACCAAATTCTTCCTCTTTGCAACAATGCTAACACCGAACAAATCTTGAAAGCCAATCAAATGATGGCAAAAGATGCCCTGCGTATTTTAGCTGTCGCCTATAAATTTATCGAAGATACCCCTACCCATCTTAATCCGGAAACCATAGAAACCAATCTTACCTTTGCCGGACTGCTCGGTATGATTGATCCTCCACGCCAAGAAGCAATCAATGCCATCCAACAATGCAAAACTGCCGGCATTCAAACCATCATGATAACGGGAGATCATCCCATTACAGCGGCAGCAATCGGCAAAAAACTCGGTATCATTTCCGAAGATGCCGAAACCATCACAGGCGCAGAACTTGCCACTATGAGCGATGATGATTTGTATATGAATATCCATCGTTTCCACGTCTACGCCCGTGTATCCCCTAACGACAAATTACGCATTGTTAAAGCATGGCAACGGGCCGGTAAAATCGTTTCTATGACCGGTGACGGTGTCAACGATGCCCCCGCTCTTCAAGTCGCAGATATCGGCTGTGCAATGGGAATTACGGGTTCGGATGTTGCCATCAACGTGGCAGATATGGTGTTAACCGACGATAACTTTGCAACCATTGTCTCTGCTGTCAAGCGCGGTAGAGGAATTTATAGCAACATTCGTAAGGCCATTCAATACTTACTTTCATGTAATATCGGAGAAATCCTTCTCATTTTGGCTACCTTAATTATTTGGAAACAACCGGCTTTATTACCGGTACAACTTCTCTGGATTAACCTTGTAACCGACAGTTTTCCCGCCCTTGCCCTCGGAATGGATCCTCCCGATTACGACATTATGCGTAGCAAACCAAGAGGTAAACACGAAAGCCTCTTTGCCAACGGATTAGCAACAAATAGTATTTGGCAAGGTGCTATGATTGCGGCTTTATCCATTATTGCCTTTGCCATTGGACACGGTGTCAACGATGCCGTTGCACAAACCATGGCCTTTGCTGTTTTGGCTTTTTCACAATTGATTCACTCGATGAATGTACGTTCAAACCATTCCATTTTACGTATCCATTTCTATACAAACATCTTCCTGATTCTCGCCATTATCCTCTCCGCAGGACTGATGTCTATTACCCTCTTTATTCCGTTTATGGAAAAGGTCTTTGGCACCGTCGCCCTCAATGGAAAACAATGGACCTCCGTTATTTTTCTCTCCATTGCTCCGTTGATAATTGTGGAAATATACAAGATGGTTCGAAACCTCATTCAGTTTATTACCAAGCACTTTGGATCTTAAAAAGCAAACTCCCTTGTGTCCTATGACACAAGGGATTACTTTTTTACTCTTATCGACGAATGGCCGAAACCACACGATCAAGACCTGCCGCATCCTTATAAACACGAATGTCGGTCAGTCCCGCTTTTTCAAACATTTTGGTTACCGCTTCCGCTTGGTCTTCCCCAATTTCCACAGCAATCATGCCACCATCCGAAAGCTTTTTTGACCAGCTCTTTGCAAGCTCTCGATAGAAAATAAGACCATCTTCTGACCCATCTAAGGCCATACGAGGTTCATGTTTGACCTCTCGTTGCAAATGAATCATTTCCGAAGAACGAATATACGGAGGATTACAAAGAATCAAATCCGCAATCTCATTAATGGAATTAGCATCGTGTAAAACATCAGCTTGCAAAATATCGATGTTACATTCTGGATGGGATGCCACATTGTATCGCAAATAGTAACAAGCAGCTTCCGACAATTCAATGGCCGTCACATGTGCTTCGTTATGTAGTGTGCAAATACCAAGGCCTACACAGCCAGACCCCGCACACAAGTCCCAAACTTTTGGATAATTCACTTTGGATTTCTTTAAAAATCGAGCACCAATTTCACAAAGCAATTCTGTTTCCGATCTAGGAATCAGAACACCTTCCCCCACACGTAGAGTCAATGCCAAGAAATCCCAGTTTTTCAAGATATACTGCAAAGGACGTCCCGCCATCCGTTGCGCCGTTGCTTCTTCCACTTCAAAGCGAATCTCTTCGGGAACATATTCGTCCCAATAACGCGCTCGTTGAGCAAACGGAAGACCGCCAATGTCTTCCAGCAAACAGCTAGCATCAAATCGAGCATCGGAAACACCAGAATTTTGTAGACTGGTCATAATTTGTCTATACAATTCACGGTATGTCATATTACCACTTATCCTCATCTTCATTTTCAGGAATAACATCCTTAAATGCGGCAATCGCACATTCTATCATATCATCGGTAGGTTCTTTGGTTGTAATATGTTGCACCCACATACCGGGCTTAGAAATGGCTTTGGTAAACCAGTTATCTTTTCGCCCTGCTAATTTAATGGCTTCATAGCCAATTCCCATAACGATAGGAAGCAGTAAAATCTTAATGCTTGCACGAAGCCATGTATAAATATTTGTAGGAATCAACATGGAAATGAAAATACCAATGAGAAGCATCAAAATCATAAACGACGTTCCGCATCTTGGATGAAAACGGGATTCTTCCCGAACGTTTTCTACCGTCAATTCTTTTCCGTGTTCATAACAGAAAATCGTCTTATGTTCCGCACCATGATACTGATAGACACGCCGAATATCCTTCATTAAAGCCGTTAAAGATATATAGACGATAAAAATCACAATACGGATAATCCCTTCAAAAAACGACTGTAAAAACCGGTTATCCGGCAACACATTTACATTCTTAAGGGAGGAATACACAACAATAGGCAACCACATGAATAAAACAATTCCTAGTCCAACACCTAAAACAGAACTAATAATCATTATGACCGAATACAAAAGTGTATCACTAAGTTTCTTTGGTTTTTTCTCGTCCGTTTTTTCTGCATCCTCTTCCGTTTCGGAGTCTTCCGAGACGGACTCTTTTTGGGATTGTTGGTATTCTTCGAGCGTTAAACCTTTTTTCTTAGCTTCTTTTATAGCCTTCTTCTGTTCTTTGGCTTTTTCCCTATTCTCTAATTCTTCCGCTTCTTCGTCACCAAGACCGGACATATCCACCGATTTCATTAAACAACGATAACCAAGAATTAAAGAATCCACAAAATTGAAAATGCCGCGAATAAACGGCGTTTTCCAATAAAAAGCCTTATGAATACCTTCTTCTCGTTCCCAACTATCCATGCGAATCTCACCAGAGGTGTGACGAACGGCCATAGATGTTTTTCTAGGCCCACGCATCATAACACCCTCAATAAGCGCTTGTCCGCCAATAGATGTCCGTTTAACTTCTATATCTTTCTTACTCATCTTGATCCTTTCCATCTTTGTCTGGTTTTTTGGGAAGTGTAACAATGACCGTTGTTCCTTCTCCCTCAATACTCTCTACTTCGAGAGTTCCTCTATGGGCATCCACAATTTCCTTTACCACGGCTAAACCAATGCCGGAACCAGGGATGCCACCGTCTTTACTCGCTCGATAAAATTTATCCGTAATATGCGGAAGTTTTTCTTGCGAAATACCAATGCCTGTATCACTAACAACCAGTTGAATATCGGCACCCATATCTGCCACTTCCAATCTCACGGAATCGCCGGAATTAGAATACTTAAAAGCGTTATCCAAGATGTTCACAAGTACCTGACGGATTCTAAATTTATCCCCTTCAATAATGAGGGTTGGGTACGGATATTCCACATATTTTAATCGTTTGTTTTCCTTTTTTGCACGCTCTCGATAGAGCATAACGGTATCTTCGATTTCCACTAACAAATCCATTTTTTCCAAACGAATAGAAAACCGTCCATTTTGCATTCTTGAAAAATCTAACAAATCTTCCACAATGCGTGCTAAACGATCCGATTCATTGGAAATGGCCTCTAATCCTTGTCTTGTCATAGCCGGATCATCAATACCAATCTCACAAAGAGTTTCGCTCCAGCCTTTAATGGAGGTTAATGGCGTACGTAATTCATGGGACACTGAAGAAATAAACTCGTTTTGCAGTTTTTCCGAATCCCCCAGTTCTCCTGCCATATAGTTAATGGTGTCACACAAGTCACCAATTTCATCGTTATAACGTTTTTCAATTCGAACCGTATAGTTTCCAAGCGCAATACTTCTAGCAGAACGTCCGATTTCTTTCATGGGATTAATGATAGAACTAACAAAATAGGAATTGGAAAGCATAACAAAGAACAAAACAATTAGCGCAGCTAACACACCAATTAGCGATACATTCCGAATTTGTCCTTCCACAAGCTTCAAAGAAGAAACATACCGTAAACCGTAGGAATCTCCCATCTTTACGCAAATAGACATAATGCCCTCGCCCAAAGAAGATTTTCCTTTCCAGATAGCTGTTTTTTCCGGAGAAGAAGAAATTTTTTCCCATTCAGGAGCAATTTCATCGTTTCTTTCAAAACCTGAGGACGTGAGGACAATCATTCCATCTTTGTTAATTAGTTGTAATTCGACAAGTTCTTTATCATCAAAATTTAGAACATAGTCCCGCAAAGCAACTTCCAAATTGGATGCGTTATCCTCTTGATACCGTTCAAAAATCTTCATAGAAGTGTTGGCATAGATTTGCAAAGAGGATTCCATATTGCGGTAGTAATAGTTTCTCGTAATTAAAGTGAAAGCAACTACAATTAATGCAAGAAACAAGATAACGGTTCCAAGACCATTAATAATCCAACGCTTGGTAATGCCCTTGAAATTGAATCGCATTGCTTTCACTTCCTTTCTTTTAAATTCCTTTTAGTTTACTTTTGCCACTGATAGCCTTTACCCCAAACGGTGCAAATGTGTTTCGGATCCGAAGGATCTTCTTCCAGCTTCATCCGCAAACGACGAATATTAACGTCCACAATCTTATCGTCTCCATAAAAATCCCCGCCCCATACTCTTTTCAAAATATCGGCTCGACTGAAGATTTTATCCGGATTGGTAAAGAAATACTCTAAGATTTGGAACTCTAATTGGGTTAAATCAATTTGTTCGCCATTTTTTTTCAAAGTGCGGCTACGAATGTTTAAGGTAAAGTCACCCGAAACCAGTTCTTCCATATATTGCATAGATTCTTTGTTCTCAATCGCATTAATACGGCGATACAAAGCATTTACACGAGCGACTAATTCCGTTGGACTAAATGGCTTTGTCACATAATCATCCGCACCGGTTTTTAATCCCTCGACCTTTTCGGCATCTTGTGAACGAGCCGTCAACATAATGATGCCCATCGTTTCATCATGAGAGCGCAACTGTTTGCACACTTCAAACCCATTAATACCCGGTAACATAACATCCAGTAAGGCAATGTCCACTTTGCCTTCTTTTGATTCCAAAGCTTCTTCATAAAGCTGAATAGCCTCTTCTCCTGATCCGGCTTCAATCATATCATAACCGGCGCGCTTTAAGTTAATGACAACAAAGGAGCGAATGGAGGCTTCATCTTCACAAATCAAAAGACGTTTCATTTTGGACCCTTCTTTCTATCCTTAATACGATACTAAACGATATAACACTTCATTTTCATCAATTCTCAAGGTAGATTCCGCATTAAACCGCGCCATTACATACGAATCGCTCTTTCTAAGATAAATCTCTTTAAACTCATCCTCATCGCTCGGAATGCTAGCATCCTCTTCTACCTCTTCTAAGAAATCACGAGGATACAAGACTAGTTCCACAACTGGATTACCATCTCCATCTTCTGTACACAAATACAATCGATGCAAATCCTTGTTATAGAAAGATGTGAGAGAGGTAAGCCAATCTTCTTCAATACGGAAATAATAATGATCTTCCGGAACGGTAATGCTATAAAATTTTGAAAGGATATCCCCCGTTTTGTAATCCCAAGAACACCACTCCGTAAGCCAAGACGTTTGGTCTGTTTCTTTGGTTAAACTATTTCCGTGCATTTTCTCCGAACGTGGCCATTCTGGAATACCGTCTCCGTCCACATCTTGTGAAGAAATACCGGAACTGCGCGCTGTTAAAGAAGAAATATTCGAACTTTCATCATAAAACGGACTCGATAAGTATTCTCCATCCCAATAGATTAGTTCCGTCACCAAATCGGTCCCTTCTTTATAACCATCAAAGAAAATACCCTTTTCCGATTCTCCAAAGGAACAGATAGCGAAATTGTCCATGCTCTCGATATAACCATCGAGTTTTACTTTTCCAAGTTCTAAAGCTTCTCCATCCAAAACCGTAAGCAGTTTTGCATCCACTTCATAGTCGGTGTTGCTAATATGGAACACCAGTAAATCACTCTTAGAGGACGACGTGATTTTATCTAAAAGCACCTTCGTATACACATAACTGCCAATTTCCGTTAAGGATGTATTATTAATGTGATACAAACCAAGGTGGTCATCTCTCGTAGTTCCAACGACCCAACCGACCACCATTTCTTTAGTTCCATCGCCATCCATATCGGCAAAGTTTACTTCCCGGATATCGGTAGTATCCGAGGATAAATCACTGATGGATTGCCATCCAGTTTCTATTTTCCGTAAGTAATTCACATGAATGGTTTCGGTAGCGTTTAACGTGGAATAAAAAACAATGGCCTCTTTATCGCCATCCGAATCAATGTCTTCCATAATAAAGGCGGTGCGATAACTGCCTTCTCTTGGATAGCGCAACTTATACTGATCCGTCAAATAGGATTGGTTCTGAGAAGCAATAAACTCTTCCAAGGCTCGTTGTACTTGCACCTCATCTCCAGAAGCTAAAGGAGGAACCAACTGGGCTTTTGCATCAAACTCCACAAAAGAACAGCCACTAAATGACAGACATAATAAAACCACTAACAAACCACTTGCTAATCGCATTTTACGCATGATTCATTCCTCCTTTCTTTAATTACGCACATACATATAAATTATACAATATATGTGTAAAAAGTCAACGATTCGGGGCACTTTGACAAGAAGATTCCTCTTGTATTTTAAAAAAATAATGGTAAAATAGATTTGTTATATCCTCAAAAAAGGAGGCTTTACCAATGAGTAAACCAAAGTTCTACATTACAACCGCCATTGCCTATGCATCCAGAAAACCTCATATTGGCAATGCTTATGATCCCGTGCTAGCCGATTCAATTGCGCGGTATAAGCGAATGCGCGGTTTTGATGTGTATTTTCTCACTGGTTCTGATGAACATGGTCAAAAGATTCAAGCAGCCGCCGAGGAAAGCAAAATCACTCCCAAAGAATATGTGGATTCTATTTCGGATGAAATTAAAGCCGTATGGAATAGTTTAAACCTAACCTACGATCGTTTTATTCGCACGACCGATGAAGATCACGAGGCTTCTGTCAAAAAGATTTTTGAAAAACTCTTTGAACAAGGTGATATTTACAAAAGTGAATACGAAGGAAAATACTGTGTTCCTTGCGAATCCTTCTTTACCGCCTCGCAATTGGTGGATGGCAAATGCCCGGATTGTGGTCGTGAAGTTGTCGATGCTAAAGAAGAAGCCTATTTCCTACGTTTAAGCAAATATCAAGACCGTCTCTTAGAATACTACGAACAAAACCCAGACTTTTTCCAACCAGAATCTAGAAAAAACGAGATGATTAACAACTTCTTAAAACCTGGATTAAATGACCTTTGTGTTACCCGTTCTACCTTCTCTTGGGGCGTGAAAGTTCCTTTTGATCCCAAGCACGTCATTTATGTTTGGATTGACGCCTTATCCAACTACATCACCGGAATCGGCTATAATCCAACCGGTTCTAAAGAATCCTTTAAAAAATACTGGCCAGCCGATGTTCACGTAATCGGAAAAGATATTGTTCGTTTCCATACCATTTACTGGCCAATCTTGCTAATGGCTCTCGATTTGCCTCTTCCTAAACAAGTTCTTGGACATCCTTGGCTATTATTTGGCGAAGAAAAGATGAGCAAATCCAAAGGAAATGTTCTATATGCCGATGAAATGGTCAAGAAATTCGGAACCGATGCTGTTCGGTACTATATGCTTTCCGAAATTCCTTTTGCGCAAGATGGAAATATTACCTACGAAAGCTTTATGGAGCTTTACAACATCGATTTAGCCAACAACTTAGGAAACCTTGTCAATCGTAGCATTTCTATGGCCCGTAAGTACTTTGATACCCCCATTACCTGCCATTCGGATACAGACATTGACAAAGATTTAGAAAACACCATCCAACAAACCATCGAAAAATACACGGTAGCGATGGATTCCTATCACACAGCCGATGCTGCCGATGCCATTATGGAATTGTCTCGCAGATGCAATAAGTATATTGACGAAACCACACCTTGGCTTTTGGCAAAGAGCGAAGAAGACAAGTCTCGCCTTGAAGCCGTAATGTATCATTTGCTGGATAGTATTCGTGTCTTGGCTATTCTATTAAAGCCCTTTACTCCAGACACTTCTGAGGCTATCTTTAAACAATTACAAATCGAAGATTCCTTCACAAAGTGGGATTCCTTATCCTTTGGGAAAGTAGCTTCCTACACGGTCGGAACTCCTGAGCCATTGTTTGCAAGACTCGATACCGAAAGTATTATGAAGGAAGTCATGGAAGAGCGTGCAAAAGCTGCTGAAGCCAAGCCGGAAGGGGTTTCTTTCTTGGAGGAAATCTCCATTGACGAGTTTGCAAAAGTGGATTTACGCGTTGCCAAAATTGAAGATTGTGTGCCTGTTAAGAAATCCAAAAAGCTTTTGCAATTAACACTCAATGACGGCAGTGGAAAACAAAGAACCGTCTGTTCTGGCATTTCCCCTTGGTACTCTCCGGAAGATTTAATTGGAAAATCCATCATATTAGTAGCCAACCTAAAACCGGCTACCTTATGTGGTGTGGAAAGCCAAGGAATGATTCTTGCCGCCGATGCAGGTGAAAACGATGTCAAAGTCGTTTTTGTAGACGGAATTGAACCTGGTTCTAAGGTGCGATAATATGGGTATTTTTGATACACATGCACATTATCAAGATAAAGCATTTGACGAGGACAGAACAACCCTTCTGTCCTCGCTTTCTACCTTAGGTGTTGATTATGTGCTTAATGCAGCAACCAATTTAGAATCTTCCAAACAAGTCATTGCTATAAGTGAATCCTTTCCGTTTGCCTTTGCAGCCGTTGGGCTACACCCCTCTGACTTATCCCATATCCGCTTTAATGATGCGGAAGACAACACGTTAGAGCCTCTCAACGAAAAAGAAGTTCTTGATACATTGTCGAAACTATATTCTCACCGCAAAGTTGTCGCCATCGGAGAAATTGGACTAGAATACCATTACGATTTTATCCCCAAAGATACGCAAAAAAAGTGGCTGGAATACCAGTTACAACTAGCAAAAGAACTAGATGCCCCCATTATTTTTCATGACCGAGATGCCCATGAAGATACCATAACCCTTTTAAAAAAGTATAAACCAAAAGGTGTGGTTCATTGTTTTTCAGGAAGTACCGAAATGCTCAAGGAAATACTAAAATTGGACATGTATATTGGTCTTGGCGGTGCCGTTACCTTTCATAATGCAAAAAAACCAATTGAAGCTGCAAAAATGGTTCCTTTAGACAAACTACTACTGGAAACCGATGCACCCTACATGGCTCCCGTTCCCTATCGTGGAAAACGATGCGATTCCTCAATGATAACAGAAATAGCAAACGTAATTGCCTCCGCAAGAGGCGAAACCACTCAAACCATTATTAACGTCACAAAAGAAAATGCCTTTCGAGCCTTTCCAAAAGCAAAATAAAAAAGCCGTTCTCACGATTAACTCGTTGAGAACGGCTTTTCTTTATTCTTCCATTAATTGTTTAAAGGTGTCCGCATCTAGTTTTTCATGTTCTAAAAGATAACTGGCAACCTTTTCCAGTTTATCCATATGCTCGGATACTTTTTGTTTAGCAATTTCTAGGGATTCGTTAATAATACGTTCCACTTCTTCATCAATTTTGCTAGCAGTTTCTTCAGAATAATTACGGGAATGTCCCAAATCTCTTCCTAAGAACACACCAGCGGTTTCCGACTCACCAAACAATAACGGACCTAAACGCTCACTCATACCATATTTGGTAACCATTTTTCTGGCAATTTCAGTAGCCCGTTCAATATCGTTTGAAGCACCTGTACAAATATCGTCTTGCGTTAACATCTCCGCCACACGACCGCCTAACATTACTTGAATGCTCTCTAAAAGTTTCGTTTTGGTCATATGGGTGTGATCATCTTGCGGAAGATTCATGGTATAGCCTGCCGCTAAGCCACGAGGAATAATGGAGATTTGATGAACAGGGTCTTGCGTGGGTGAATAATAAGTAACCAAGGCATGTCCTGCTTCGTGATACGCCGTCACCCGTTTATCTTCTTCGCTAATGACATGGCTCTTCTTCTCGGTACCCACAACCACTTTAATGGTTGCTTCCTCAATTTCTGGCATGGTAATGGATTTTAAATCACGACGAGCCGCTAAGAGCGCTGCCTCATTTAAAAGGTTTTCTAAATCGGCACCGGTAAAGCCAGATGTACTCTTGGCAATAACTGATAAATCCACATCCGGTCCTAATGGTTTACCCTTCGCATGGACCTTCAAAATGGCTTCGCGTCCTTTTTGATCCGGGTAGTTTACAACCACTTGTCGGTCAAAACGTCCCGGACGCGTTAACGCAGGATCTAAAATGTCAGGACGGTTGGTAGCAGCAATCATAATGATGCCTTCGTTTGCGCCAAAACCATCCATTTCTACTAACATTTGGTTTAAAGTTTGTTCTCTTTCATCATGGCCGCCACCAAGGCCTGCACCACGTTGACGTCCGACCGCATCGATTTCATCAATAAAGACAATACATGGAGAGTTTTTCTTTGCTTGTTCAAATAAGTCTCTCACACGAGAAGCACCAACACCCACATACATCTCCACAAAGTCCGAACCGGAAATCGTAAAGAAAGGAACCTTAGCTTCTCCAGCCACGGCACGAGCAAGCAACGTTTTACCGGTACCTGGAGGGCCTACAAGCAAAACACCCTTAGGCACACGGGCGCCTAATTCATGGTACTTCTTAGGCGATTTTAGAAATTCAACAATTTCTTCTAACTCTTCTTTTTCTTCATCAGCACCCGCAACATCTTCAAAGGTGACTTTTCGTCTTTCATCCCCTGGTTTGCGAATACGTGCTTTCCCAAAGTTGAGGATTTTTCCTTCCCCACCCATAGGAGACATCCGTTTCATAAGGAACAGCAAGAAACCAAGTGTCATAGCACAGAGAATTAAGGTTGGTAAGAAGCTTACAAACCAAGATGTCTGCTGTTGCGGAAGAATATCGTACACTTGAATGTCGTTGTCCGGATTATCATCACGATTTTGCTCATTAACAATCTTATACAAAACCGAATCCACAAACATATTCACGTTAGGAACCTTATAAATGAGCAAATCATCGTTGCTGATTTTCCCATCCTTGTTGATATCGGTCCGATAATCTTGTTTTAATAGCAAACTGAGCTTTGATGTGTTTAAATCGAGTGTAAAGCTTTCAACCTTTCCAGTTTCAAAATAACCAACAATCTCGGAATAGGTTTTATCTTGTTTTGTGGAACGGTTGCTGGTTATGTAAAACATCAAAATGATGATTAACAGCGGTATTCCAACGATGATAAACCAATTTCTTCCTGATTTATTATCATTCATTTGCTGATTGTTATTAGGGTTTTCATTTGGATCCAATTCGAACCCTCCTTTCAATTCTCATATACCTCAGGTTTTAAAACCCCTATATAGGGTAAATTTCTATATTTTTCCGCATAATCCAGTCCATAACCAATAATAAATTCATCAGGGACTTGACTGCCAATATATTCTGGAATCGTGTCACAACGTCTTCTATCCGGTTTGTCAAGTAATGTACAAAGACGAAGACTTGCAGGATTTCTCTTTAACAGCTCCTCTTTTAAACGAATTAGTGTTACACCCGAATCAAAAATATCTTCTACCAATAAAACATCTTTTCCCTCAAGAGAAACCGAAATATCTTTTTTAATAATAACCTTTCCCGTGGTCTCGGTTCCGTTTCCGTAACTGGAAACAACCATAAAATCCAGTTCACATGGAACATCGATTTTCCGAATCAAATCAGCTGCAAATAAGACAGAACCTTTTAGAATGGGAATAATCAGTAAGTTTTTCCCTTGATAGTCCTTCGTAATCTGTGCACCGAGACGATTCACTATCTCTTGTAAGTCTTTTTCAGAATACAAAACATATTTAACATCATCATGCATAGACATTGCTTATTCCTCCAAACTATCTAAGAGATTCTTTTTTGCAAAAACGATTACCTGCTTCGTATCTTCGGTTATTTTCACACGCTCATCACAGCCAAAGCCATACACCATAACAATTCCTTCCTCATCGGTTAAAACAGGAATTCTAGAACGCTCGTGACTACTGATAGATGTCTCATTAAACAACTTCTTTAATGTTTTTGTATTACGACCAACCGGATGATACGAATCCCCCGGCAATCGTTGTCGAACATTCAAACTGCCTTTGATTCTATCACAGTCAAAACAATAATTGAAAAACAAATTGTTAACTTTTAATAACTTTTCGAAATCTTTTTTAGAATACGAAAATAATCCATACTCCACGGAATCAATAAAAAACGGATTTTCTTTTGTGATTTCATAAGAAAAGGCCGGATACTCCTTCTCAATTGCGTACAATTCCAAATACTCTCCATCCGAGCGGGCAATTACATTGGATGGCAGGTTGAAATAGCCCCCTTCAAAAAGAAGTTGATCCAGAGAATCATAATGCTTTTTCTCCACATTAATTGCCGGATATAGAAGCGCACGATACACACGCATACGAACCGCTTTAGGATACTCTTTTAAGACATTTGTCGCATAGCCCTTGCCCTCGACAAACGATTCTTCCATAGCTTTTTTTGCTAGTTGCGAAAAAACTTCTTCATCCTCTTTCAGTAAACAACCCATCCGGCTAAGAGCTTCCTCTACTTGGGGATTAATCACCTTTAATTGAGGAATCACTTGTTGCCGAATCCGATTTCGAGAATAAGTAATATCTTGGTTTGTACTATCCAAAACATAGTCAAGATTATTCTCTTCGCAATATTGTTCGACCTCTTTTCTTGTCAAAAATAAAATGGGCCGAACAATTAAATGGGATGCTACAGGAATCCCAGTTAGACCATTGAGACCTGTTCCTCTTGTTACATGCAATAAAATCGTTTCCGCATTATCGGACAAAGTATGCGCTGTAGCAATTTTTGCTGACAGTTCTTTTGCTTTCTCCTGAAAATGTTCATAACGCAAACGACGACCGGTTTCTTCTTCAGTTTGGTGTGTCTTTTTTGCTTCTTTTGGGACATCCACTTTTACTAGATAAAACGGAATCTGCAAAGTCTCACAAAAGACTTTGCAAAACTGAGCATCCCGATCAGCTTCTTCTTTTCGAATGCCATGGTGAATATGAATAGCCGAAATCGTTTGTAATCCAATTTCTTCTTTTAAAGAGCATAACAAATGCAACAAGGAAACCGAATCGGCTCCACCAGACAGGGCTACTAAAACCGATTCGTTCTTTGCAAACAAATTTTTTTCCCGAATAAACTGTAACGTTCTCTCTTTAATCGTTTCCATTATCATCCCGATTTTCTTCTGGTGAACGAGAAGTAAACTGTGTAAACTCTTTTTCAAAGCCCATGACGACCTTACCAAGTCCACCATGACGGTTTTTCGCTACAATAATTTCCGCGGTTCCATATTCAATAGTGGTCGGATCATCCACAAGTTCTGCACGCATTTCGTCACGATATAAGAACAACACTTGATCCGCATCTTGTTCAATAGAACCGGATTCTCTCAAATCTGGAAGAGAAGGACGTCTTGCTTTTTCACTTCCACGTGTCAACTGGGCACAGGCAATAACCGGAACGTGCAGTTCCTTAGCCATAATTTTAAGACTTCTAGTAATCTCGGACACTTCCTGCACACGGTTTTCGGTCCGAATAGCACTGTGCATTAACTGTAAATAATCAATAAAAATGGCCGAAATGCCTTTTACACGGCGTACTTTTGCTTTAATTTCCGGAACTGTAATACTGGGGGTATCATCAAAATACAATGGAGCTTGCGTTAACGTGCTTCCGGCATACATGATCCGTTTCCATTCAGCAGGATTTAAATTTCCGGTACTCAACCGTTCTCCGGAAATCTTCGCTTCGGACGAAAGTAAACGTGTTACCATTTGTTCTTTTGACATTTCCAAGTTAAAAACAGCAACCGGACGTTTTCTTTCCACCGCCACGTTTCGAGCGAGATTAAGAATAAACGAACTCTTACCAACACCAGGACGAGCACCAATAATAATTAAATTGTCGCGATTTAAGCCCTTAATATAGCCATCTAGTTCCGGCATACCTGTCGGGATACCTTCTAGTTGCTCTCTTTCCTCTGGATTGGACATACTACAGTAGAGTTCAATGTTCTTACTAACAAGCTCACCAACGTGCTCTAAATCGCTCTCTTTTCGTCCTTCTCGAATGTCAAAAATCTTTTGTTCTGCCGAATCGATTAAATCCTGGAATTTGGCCTCAGGACTCATTCCCTCATCGTAGACTTGACGACACACTTGAATGGTCCGGCGAATGTCGTACTTTTCTTTTACAATTTTGGCATACAGCTCAATATTCCCATACGATGGAACGACTTGCGTTAATTTCATCAGATAAGATTTTCCATCTTCTTCTTTAAACAAATCTTCCGATTTCAAAGCATTCAAAACGGTAAGGAAGTCAATCACTTGATTATCGTTTGCCATTTGAACCATCACGCGATAAATTGCTTGATGTTCCGGCAGATAGAACATATTGGGTTGCAAGTATTTTAACGCAGCATCCAACATACTCCCTTCAATCAAGACAGACCCTAACACCGCCTGTTCTGCTTCCAAGCTATATGGAAGATTGAGACCGTTCGCATTGGTATCGTATTTATCACTATAGCGTCTTTTTTCCACAGTTTTTTCCGTCCTTTTTATTCACTAACCACAACAGTAACTTTTGCTAAAACCCCTGTATGAAGTTTAATGTCAATGGGATAACTTCCATAGGCTTTGATATCGTCCATAAGAATATTCTTTTTCTCAATATCAAATCCAAAAAGCTCTTTAATGTCTTCCGAAACCTTTTTCGAAGTAACCGCCCCAAAGAGTTTTCCATTTTGCCCTGCTTTAGCAGAAATGGTGATGGTTTTCCCCTCTAACACCTTTGCGGCATCTTGCGCTGCCTTCAATTCCATCTCTTTATGGTATTGAATGGACGATTCCCGATTCTTCATTTCATTTAAAGCTTTCGCATCAGCAGGACTTGCTAAATCACGCGGAAACAAAAAGTTACGCGCATAGCCATCGGAGACATTGACAAGTTCCCCTTTTTTCCCTTGTCCTTTTACATCTTGTTTTAAAACCACTTTCATATAGTACCTCCATACCTATCAATCGCTCATAATGATGGGAACAATGATAGGGCTACGTTTTGTTTTTTGAAATACTTTCTTCGCAATATCATCTTTAATCCGTTTACGCATCATTTTCCACTCATGTGTATGCCCTTTGAAACAGTCAAAAATAATGGCTTCGGTCATTTCGCGAATCTCTTCAATTAAGTCCTCTGATTCTTTCATGTAAACAAATCCTTTAGACTCCACACAAGGACCAGAGACAATATCCCCTGTATATTTGTCAATTGTTGCCGCAATCACAATAATGCCATCTTGGGATAAATGTTGACGATCTTTCAAGACATAGGTTCCAATATCTCCAACACCCAATCCATCCACTAAGACTTTACCGGCAGGGGCCGTTCCCACTACCGACATTTTTGTTTGGGTCAACGCTACAACCTGTCCAATGTCCGAAATCAAAATATCTTTATCTTTCATTCCCATGGATTTGGCGAGCATAGCGTGTTTACGCAAATGTCGTTGCTCTCCATGAACCGGAATAAAGAATTTCGGTTTCACTAAACTGTGAATGATTTTGAGTTCTTCTTGGCAAGCGTGTCCCGAAGTATGCACATCGTACATTTTTTCGTACACCACGTTACATCCACGATTCATTAAATCATTCACAACGCGGCTGACAGATTTTTCATTTCCAGGAATTGGTGTGGCGGAGATAATAATATAATCTCCTTCCCCCACTTCCACTTGTTTATGCTCGGAAGAAGCCATTCTTGTCAATGCAGACATAGGCTCTCCTTGGCTTCCCGTTGTAACAATAATCATCCGGCTTTTGGGATAATTATTGATTTTCTCAATATCCACGAGAAGATTTTTTGGCATTTTCAAATAACCAAGTTCCGAAGCAATATTGACAACGTTGATCATGCTTCGTCCGGATAAGGCAACGTGACGATGCTCTTTGACAGCCGCATCCATAATTTGTTGTATACGGTGTAAATTGGTAGAGAAGGTTGCCACGATGATTCTCTTCTTCTCCGCTTTTCGAAATAACCCGGTTAAGCTTTCTCCTACCACACGTTCTGACGGTGTGTAACCGGGTCTTTCCACATTGGTAGAATCACAAAGAAGTGCTAACACACCATCATTGCCAAGAGCTCCAAATCGAGACAAATCAATAATGTCTCCGGAAATTGGTGTGCTATCAATCTTAAAGTCTCCCGTATGGACAATAACGCCGGTGGGTGTCTTTATCGCAAGTGCAAGAGCATCTGGAATGGAATGGTTCACATGAATATACTCCACGGAAATCTTTCCAAATCGTGTTGTCTGTCCTTCACTCACCACATGCATCTTTGCCTTCTTATCTAGTCCATGCTCTTTTAACTTGGATTCCACAAGGGCTAAGGTTAGTTTCGAACCATACAGTGGTAAATTGACTTCTTTTAGTAAGAAAGGAAGCCCACCAATATGGTCTTCATGTCCATGGGTTAAAACGATACCTTTAATACGATCCTTGTTTTGTATCACAGTGGTAAAATCCGGAATAACTACATCAATGCCAAGCATCTCCGAATCGGGAAAAGTCATACCACAATCAACAATGATGGCATCGTTGCCGTATTCAATCATGGTCATGTTCTTTCCAATTTCGTTAAGACCACCAAGGAATGTGATTTTGACTGGCATTTTCAAATCTTTTTTCGTGGTCTTTTTTTTGGAATAGGGTTTCTTTATCCCCCCACCTGTCATCCGCTTACCAGCGGGTTGTTTTCCTTCCTTTTTCTCAACGGAATCTTGCACGACATTGCGATTTTCCGTAGGCTTTTTTGTATTCTTATATCGATTATTCTTTTTCTTTTGGTTTTCCAAAATAGTACCTCCTAAAACGAGTAATTGTATCGAAAGGGCATACTCCCCTATATTATAAAATATATAAATTAAGTATATCTTTTTTACCGTTCAATGTCAATGAAAGAGACAAATCAATTTGCCCTTCTTGTACATTTTTCATTTTTTGCTATAATGGAGCCATAAAACCATAAATGAGGTAAACTATGAAACATGTAGATATCTATACCGATGGCGCTTGTTCCGGGAATCCCGGTCCCAGTGGATATGCCGCTATTTTGCGCTATGGCCTCGCCGAAAAGGTTCTCACAGGGAGCGATCCTTCCACCACCAACAATCGAATGGAATTATCCGCCGTCATTGAAGCCTTATCCATTCTAAAAGAACCTTGCGAAGTCACGTTAACCAGCGATTCCAAATATGTAATTGATGCCATTCAAAAAGGATGGGCTCTTTCTTGGAAAGAAAACGGATGGAGAAAGAAAGATAAAAAGCCTGCTCAAAATGTTGATTTATGGGAATCCCTTCTTCCCCTTCTAGAGGTTCATAAAGTAACGTTTGTTTGGATCAAAGGACACGATGGACATCCAGAGAATGAAAGATGCGATAAATTAGCAGTAGAACAGTACCAAAATTTGTTAAAAACATAGAAAATTGCAAAGTGTATTGCAATTTATACTAAAATGGTATATATTAAATTCTCGGATGGAAACATTCGAGAATTTTTTTGGAGATGAACCTTAAAATGGATCGTTTTATATACGCAGATAACGCCGCAACAACACAGTTATCCCCAAAGGTTTTAGAGAAAATGATGCCCTACCTTACCAACGAGTACGGCAACGCCTCTTCCCTATATGGCTTTGGACAAAACTCAAAACAAGCTATCGTGGCTGCTAGAGAATCCATTGCCAACTGTTTACATTGCAAGCCAAACGAAGTCTATTTTACTTCTGGTGGCAGCGAAGCGGATAACTGGGCTATCAAAATGATTGCCAAAGAGCAAGCAAAAAAAGGGAAAAAGCACATCATTTCTACCGCTTTTGAACATCACGCTGTGTTACATTCCTTAAACGCTCTTAAAGAAGAAGGATTTGAAATCACCCTTCTTCCGGTTTACGAGAATGGTATCATTCATGTAGAAGATCTAGAAAATGCCATTCGTGAAGATACAGCCCTTGTTACCATAATGTTTGCTAACAATGAAATCGGAACCATTCAACCCATAAAAGAGGTTGGTGCCATATGTAAAGCACACCATGTGTATTTCCACACCGATGCCGTACAAGCCGTGGGACACTTGCCCATTGACTTCGTTGACATGAACATTGATTTGTTATCCATGTCCGGTCATAAGTTCCACGGACCCAAAGGAATTGGCGCTCTTATTATTCGCAACGGTATTCGTTTTGCTAACCTAATTGATGGCGGTTCCCAAGAACGTAACCGTCGTGCTGGAACCGAAAACACAGCCGGGATTGTAGGAATCTCCGAAGCTTTAAAACTAGCTTTAGAAAATTTAGAACAAACCAATACCTCCATCATTCAAAAACGGAATCGGATTATTTCCGAACTATTAAAAATTGAAAAATCCCGCTTAAACGGCGATGCAAACACCCGTCTGCCGGGAAATATCAACATTAGTTTTGAAGGAATTGAAGGAGAAAGTCTTCTTCTTTATCTAGATATGAAAGGCATTTGTGCATCCTCCGGATCGGCTTGTACTTCCGGCTCCTTAGATCCCAGTCATGTCTTACTTTCCATTGGATTGCCTCATGAAATAGCCCACGGTTCCTTACGTTTAACCATTTCAGAGAGCACCACTGATGAAGATGTGGATTACATAATTGAATCCGTTCCACAAGTTGTGGATCGTTTAAGAAAAATGTCCCCCCTGTGGGAAAAGATTAAATTAGAGGAAGGAAAGGAATAAACAATGGCTTCTGTATATAGTGAAAAAGTTATGGACCACTTTGCCAATCCAAGAAACGTTGGCGAAATTAAAGATGCCGATGGAGTCGGTGAAGTTGGAAACGCTGTCTGCGGCGACATCATGAAAATGTATATCAAAGTGAAAGACGGTAAAATTGAAGATGTAAAATTTAAAACCTTTGGTTGCGGTTCGGCAATTGCCACCAGTTCCATGGCCACAGAACTAATCAAAGGAAAACCCATTGAAGAAGCATTACAACTGACAAACAAAGCGGTTGTGGAAGCCTTAGATGGTCTTCCCGCTCATAAATTACACTGTTCTGTTTTAGCCGAACAAGCGATTAAAGCAGCACTTGCAGACTACTACACCCGTCAGGGAATTGATCCAAAACCTTTGATTGGAGATATCCCGGAAACTTGCGAAGGATGTTGTTCCCATTAATGCGAAAAAGGATGAGCATTTGCTCATCCTCTTTTTTATACTCTCTTATCCAAAACCTTTCGATACCGTTCATAAAACTCCACAAAGGTTCCATTTTCTAAACTCTCTCGAATCCGTTGCATGAGTTGGTTGTAAAAATACAAATTATGGGTTACACAAAGACGCATGGCAAGCATTTCTTTGGCTTTAAACAAATGCCGAATATATGCTCTGGAATGTTTTTGACAAACCGGGCAATTACATTCTTCATCTAACGGCAAGATATCCCTTTCATACTTCTCATTCCATAAATTTCTTCTACCGGACCATGTAAAGATATGCCCATGTCGTGCATTACGAGCTGGAAGCACACAGTCAAACATATCAATCCCACGATAGACACTTTCTAAGATATTTCCCGGCGTTCCCACGCCCATCAAATACCGTGGCTTATCTTGTGGCATAAAGGGAACAACTGCTTCAATAATGCGATACATGTCTTCGGTAGGTTCCCCTACCGCCAAACCGCCAATAGCATAGCCATCCAAGTCCATCGAAACAATCTCTTTCATATGTTGAATACGCAAATCCTCATACGTACATCCTTGGTTAATACCAAACAACAGCTGATGAGGATTGATAACATCCATAGCGTTTAAGCGGTCCATTTCCGCTTTGGAACGTTCTAACCAGCGAGTGGTTCGTGCACAAGATTTTTTGGCATATCCGTACTCGGCAGGATTTTCCACACATTCATCAAAGGCCATTGCAATGGTCGAACCCAGATTAGACTGAATTTGCATACTTTCTTCCGGACCGATAAATAGACGTTTTCCATCAACATGAGAAGCAAAAGAAACCCCTTTTTCCTCAATTTTGCGAAGTCCCGCCAAAGAAAAAACCTGAAATCCACCGCTATCGGTTAACACAGGACCATCCCATTTGGTAAACTCGCGAAGGCCACCTAAATCACGGACCAACTGGTCTCCAGGACGAACATGCAAATGATAGGTATTGCAAAGCATAATCGGACAATGAATGGTCTGTAAATCATCCGTATCCAATGCTCCTTTAATGGCTCCGCAAGTAGCCACATTCATAAATGTAGGCGTTTGAAAGGTTCCGTGAACAGTTTGCACTTCTCCACGGCGAGCCTGTCCGATTGTTTTCGTAATTTTCATTGTAAAGTTATTCTCCTTTACACATTTAAAGAATCAGCATCGCGTCTCCAAAAGAAAAGAAGCGATATTCATCCGAAACCGCGTGTTTGTAAGCATTTAACGTGTTTTCGTATCCCGCAAAAGCCGCCACCAACATAATCAAAGTGCTCTCTGGAAGATGGAAATTAGTAAGAAGACCATCTAACACTTGGAAGGTATACCCAGGATAAATAAAGATGTCAGTCCATCCCTCTCTAGGATGGATTTTTCCGTCTTGTAATCCAATACTTTCCAGTGTACGGCAGCTAGTTGTTCCTACGGCAATAACACGACCACCTTTTTTCTTCGTCTCGTTAATCAAATCCGCCGTTTCTTTGGATAATTCATAATGCTCGCTATGCATTTGATGGTCCGTAACCTCTTCCACTTTTACCGGTAAAAAAGTTCCAAGGCCTACATGCAATGTCACAAAACCAATGTTAATACCTACCTCTTGAATTTTTGCTAACAATTCTTTGGTAAAATGCAAGCCAGCTGTTGGCGCAGCCGCCGATCCCAATTCATGAGAATATACCGTTTGATACCGTTCCCTATCTTTTAGTTTTTTCTTAATGTAGGGTGGCAAAGGCATCTGTCCGATTTCTTCTAGCAATGCATAAAAATTCCCTTCAAAGGAAAATTCTATTGTTCTTTCTGCTGCCCCGTCCGTATCCACAACTTTTCCAACAAGTTTACCTTCGCCAAAGATTAGGTTTTCCCCCACTTTAACGCGTTTTCCCGGACGTGCCAATACTTCCCATGTATTCAATCCAGTAGATTTTAATAATAAGATCTCAATAGCAGCGCCTGTTTTTTCACGGATTCCGTATAAACGGGCTGGTAAAACACGACTATCGTTTAAGATTAAACAATCTCCTTTTTTGAGAAAGGATAAAATATCATAAAAATGTTTATCTTGGTATTTTCCTGTTTTTCGATCCAAGACGAGCATCCTAGAGTGATCGCGTGGTTCTATCGGTGTTTGCGCAATTCTTTCTGGCGGTAAATCATATGCAAAATCACTTGTTTTCATACAAATCCGCCTCCTATCTATAGTCAAATCAACTAATTTTACATTATATTATAAAAAAAAGCAAATTAAGTTTGACTTATATTATACCTATATGTTAGTATAACCTTTGGATGTTTAGAAAGAGCCCCTTTTGGGGTGCCCTGAGGTGAATAATTATGAATTATAAAGTAGGAATTATTGGATGTACAGGAATGGTTGGTCAACGCTTTGCCACCTTACTGGAAAATCATCCATGGTTTACCGTAACAGCCCTTGCCGCCAGTCCTCGTAGCGCTGGTAAAACCTACAAAGAAGCCTTAAACGGTCGCTGGGTTATGGATAAACCGATTCCAAAAAATATGGAAGATATGCTTGTTTTAGACGCTTCCAAAGTGGAAGAAGTAGCTTCAAAAGTTGACTTCGTCTTCTGTGCCGTGGATATGAAAAAGGACGAAATCCGCGCATTAGAAGAAGCCTATGCAAAAGCCGAATGTCCTGTTGTCTCTAACAACAGCGCCAATCGTTTTACAGATGACGTTCCTATGGTCATCCCGGAATTAAACCCCGAACACATTCAAATTATTCCCGAACAACGAAAACGTCTTGGAACCAAACGTGGCTTTATCGCTGTTAAATCAAACTGTTCCTTGCAAAGCTATGTTCCCGCCCTTTTCCCTCTTTCCAAATGGGGTGTTAAAGATGCGGTGGTTTGCACCTACCAAGCCATTTCCGGTGCTGGGAAAACCTTTGAACGCTGGCCAGAGATGGTCGACAATGTTATCCCTTATATTGGTGGAGAAGAAGAAAAATCCGAACAAGAACCACTCAAAATTTGGGGTAAAATTCAAGGAAATAAGATTATTCCGGCGACCTCACCTGCTTTTACTGCACAATGCTTACGCGTTCCTGTAAGCAACGGACACTTTGCTGCCGTGTTTGTTCGTTTTGAAAACAAACCAACCAAAGAAGAAATTCTAAATACATGGAAATCTTTCAAAGGACGTCCCCAAGAGTTAAATCTTCCCAGTGCTCCGAAACAATTCTTAAACTACTTTGAAGAAGACAACATGCCACAAACAAAACTCCATCGCGACTTAGAAGGTGGTATGGCGATTTCCCTAGGACGTCTGCGTGAAGATACCCAATACGATTACAAATTTGTTGGTTTATCCCACAATACGCTTCGTGGTGCTGCCGGTGGAGCCGTTTTACTTGCAGAGCTGCTTTGTGCTGAGAATTATATTTAAGTTTGGAGGACAAAATTATGTCATCAAATCCCGTATTTACAGGTGCTGGCGTGGCCATTGTCACCCCCATGCATCCTGATGGAAGTGTTAATTACGAATTATTTAGAGAATTTGTTGAATACCAAATTCAAAACGGTTCCGATGCCATCATTGCTTGCGGAACAACCGGGGAATCCCCCACGCTTGATAACGACGAACACATCGCCGTTATGAAAGCCGCTATTGAGCAAACAAAAGGACGTGTCCCCGTGATTGCCGGTACCGGTTCTAACGATACCGCCTATTGTATTGAATTATCCAAAGAAGCAAAGAAACTCGGTGCCGATGCTTTATTGTTAGTAACTCCTTACTATAACAAAACCTCTCAACGTGGATAAATTGCCAGTTACAACAAAGTGGCTAACGACGTAAAAATGCCTTGCATTCTTTATAACGTGCCTTCCAGAACTGGTGTGGACATTAAACCAGCCACTGCTATCGAGCTCGCAAAGAACCCCTATATCACTGGTTTAAAACAAGCCAATGCTAGCCTTGCCTCTGTTGCAGAGATTGCTGCCGGCTGTGATA
>JAGCZP010000041.1 GCA_017959985.1 Clostridia bacterium
CGTTTTTAAACAAATCGGCTCGAGAAAAACAAATTGACGAAGCCTCAAAAGCCGGCTTTACTGGTGTATTGTTTGAAATCAAAGACGCCGACGGAATTTTGTATTATAGCACCTCAAGTGCGACAGCAAAGAAAAACGAAGCCATTGCTTCCACAGCGATTTCCAAAGAAGATTTCAAAGACTTTTTAAACTATTGCGAGAAGCAATCTATCACCTGTATCCCAAGAATGAACTGTTTTAAAGACAAAACCGCCGCTTACAAAATGGCCAGTGCTCGTGTTTTGTTGCAGGGAGAACCCAAATACATTTGGTTAGACAACACCGCCGCCAATGGTGGTAAACCGTGGTTAAACCCCTATTCTCCTGATGCCCAGTCCTACTTGCAAGACTTCATTAAGGAATTGCATGACTTAGGTTGCAAAGCCATTTGCCTAGATACGGTTCAGTTCCCAGAAGTCACCTATTTGGCTTCTTACGGGAACACCAAGTTCTCTTCCCTTTCCATGCTAGATGTCTTATCTAAGTTCGTTACCGATTCTCAAAAACTGGCCGGCGATTGCCAATTAATCGTATCCGCAGCTGGGCTTTCCACCTTTAGTGATAGCACCGCTATCTATGGAGGCAATCCTCTAAACTTTGGTGCAAAAATCATTGCCCCGGAACTGTATCCTTCGTATTTTGGAAAAAAACGAAAAACAGGAAACGACGTCCTCTACAGTCCTGGTTCTCAATCGGATGTTGCCGTCGAGCGTTCCTTATCCCAAATTACCCTTCGTGTAAAACTCATGGATAAGAAAAAACAACCAGCCGTTCTTCCTTTCATTCAAGGTTTCTTCTATTCCAACACACAAAGTGCCGCGGAAATTAAAGCCGCAACAAAAAAGAATCCTTCTGCAGGATTCATTCTCTATACCTATGACGGAATATATGATTTTGATCAATACGGATTAAAGAAGAATTAAGGTGTCATTGTATGTCTAGTACCAAAAAAATCTATACAAAACTATGGCTTGTTCTTTCCACCCTTCTTAGCCTCTTTATTTGCATCGTTGCCTTTCTCCCTTCTGCCACCCAAGCTTCTATGCATGCGTTTGGACAAAAAGCTACACGGGCTGCTTTAGGACTAATCATTGGTGACGAACTTGCCGCACGTTTCCCCACAAGTCTTATCATTCTAATCCTCTTTTGTTGTGGAACCGCCTTTCTCTCAGGCTTTGTTTGGCTAGCGGCTTACAAAAAATTTGAAGATCGCTACAAAGCCCTTCTTCCTGCTCTATATGCAGGAGGCCTTGTGACAGTCGTTTGTGGGCTTTTAAAATGGATAGCAACCGGAAGTCCTGCCAGTTGGTCCACATTAGGCTATTTGGCCTTAGGATGTCTTTTAGCCGTCTTTAGTATTGCGTTTTTCTGGTTTCTGTGGGATCATTTCCCACTCCTTATTAACAAAGAGACGGTCCGCTATGTGGTTTTTGGTGCCATGGCGACCTTTGTTAACTTAATCTCCTTTAACCTATGCTATTATGTTTTCGGATTAAACAACGGAACCGCTCTATCCACTTCTATTGCCTGGGTCGTTGCGGTTATCTTTGCCTTCTTCACAAACAAGATTTATGTTTTTGAAAGCAAAACCGAAACCAAAAGTCAACTGATAAAAGAAATGATTCTTTTCTTTGGTGCACGACTTTTCACCTATCTTGTAACCGTTGTTGGTATGTACCTTTTCGTCGACCTAACCCACTGGTTTAGCGCTGGTGTTGGAAAAATCATTACTTGTATTATAGAATTCACATTAAACTATGTCTTTAGTAAACTTTTCATCTTTAAAAAAGTAAAGTAATTATATTAATGCAAAAGGATGTATTGCAATTTTTGCAATACATCCTTTTTTATTAACTTCCCGAAATACTCAACTTTAAGCATATAATTCAATCACAATCTTCAATCCACAAATAAGAAGAACCGCCAAAAGAAAAATACCAAATCCAATAAGCGCTTTCTTTTCATCCTTCTTATCTGCCTGTGTTGGAATCGGTGTTTGTTTCTTTTTCATTTTCTAATACCTCACCAATCGATATTCCCATTTTTTCCGCCAAGCCATGCAAACTGGTATCATATTGTTCTTTTGTAATAGCCTTTGTATGAAGAAACGTATCCAACAAATGCTTTTGTTTTTCAAATAGTTGCTTCTTTCGTTCTTCCTCTGATAAAGTGTTCCAAGAAATATCCATCGACAAACCATCCTTTTTATAAATAAAAAACGAAAGATCTTAAAAAAAGATCCCTCGTTTTCTTTATGTGGCGTCCCAGAAAGGATTTGAACCTTCGGCGTTCCGCTTAGGAGGCGGACCCTCTATCCAGCTGAGGTACTGGGACAATTATGCCATATTAATCCATCTTTTGAGGAAACTTTTACCTTAAGAAAACACTTCCCATTCCTTTTTCGTAGCCGTTTGTAAAAAAGTTCGAAAACTATCTGGATTTCCCTTTTTAAACCCATTCTTTGCTAATGCATTTACGGCATTCTCCGAACTATACAAGAGGAAAAATCCGTCTGTTTCGCGAAGTGCAAAAATATTTTCATATGTTAATGACATATCTTTCGGGTTGTCCGCTTCCAGGTGGTCGGAGAAAAAGCGATAGGACACATTCGATACATATTTATGGTTTTTCTTCCAAAGACGTTTGGCAACCGTTCGATCCAAATGCCATCCAGTGGTTAAGATAACAAAGGCGAATAATCCGAAAACAATCAGCCATGGCAAAACCCGGAACAGGTTATCCATCCCCACAACAAACACATACAAAAAGGCAAGTGCAAAGAGAAAGCCCGTTGTTAAATAGCCAACCGCTAGTCGCTTATGAGTATGATTGGTTTGCGCACGAGCAATGGCCAAATACGCATCCAGTCCATATTCTGTTTCAATTTCATATTGTAGGGCTTGACTACTCATTTCTTCTCCTTAACACGGGTGACAAATAAAGACAGCACCATATTCTGCCATCCCAAAAGCACAATCTCTAGCTTCTTGTGCGTCTTCAAACAAGGCAAACACAGCAGAACCACTTCCGGTCATACGACAACCCAGTGGGCAATACGTATTCATCTTCTCAACAACCTTTGAGACTTCTTCGTTTTCTAAAGCTTGTTCAAATGCATTTTGTAGAAAATTTCCAACCGTTGCCACATCTTCGGTTTTCAAACCATCCACAATGGCTGCTTGATTAGCCGGTGTCACTTTTTCTAAATGCTCATCCACCGCTCCATACGCTTCTGCTGTGGAAATGCCTACCGGGGGTTTGCAAATCACAATAGAAATATGTTCGGGCAACCCTTTAATCGGTTCTAACACTTCTCCAATTCCTGTTGCAAGTGCGGCGCCCCCTAGCACACAAAACGGAACATCTGCTCCAATTTGCACGGCAATTGCACAAAGCTCATCACTAGAATAGGGGTTGCCATACAGTTGATTTAATCCTTTTAGTACAGCCGCAGCATCGGTGCTTCCACCGGCCATTCCGGCTTGACTAGGAATCCATTTTTGAATATCCACAGCAATTCCTTCAAAAGAAATATTCTTAGTGGAAAAGAAGAGTTCAACCGCCTTATAAGCTGTGTTATGATGATCCGTCGGAATCTCCGGGTTGGAACAGGTTAATAAAATCTTCTGATTCTCCGTTTTGGTGATGGTAACCGTGTCAGATAAGTCTACCGATTGCATCACCGTTGATAACAAGTGATACCCATCCTCCCGTCTTCCGACAATATCTAATGTTAAATTAATCTTCGCTGGCGCTTTTAGCGAAATCTCATTCATGTTGTAATTCCTCCAAAAACGCTTTGATTCTCTCTAACGCATCACAAATATGCTTAATGGAATAACAATAGGAAATCCGAACATAGCCCTCTCCACAAGAACCAAAAGCGGTGCCGGGAACAACCGCTACTCGTTTTTTCCTAAGAAGTTGTGCGCAAAATTCTTCGGAACTAAGTCCTGAAGAACGAATGCAAGGAAAGACATAGAAAGCCCCTTGTGGCTCAAAGCAAGGCAGTCCCATATTACGCAATTCGCTCACAATCAAACGACGACGAGAATCGTATTCACTACGCATGATTTCCACATCTTCGTCCCCATTTTGGAGGGCTTCCACCGCTGCATACTGCGCCGTACTTGGAGCACACATAATGGCATATTGATGAAGTTTTAACATTTGTTTTGCAATGGGTGCTGGCGCTAGAGCATATCCTAAACGCCATCCGGTCATTGCATAGGATTTTGAAAAACCGCTCACAACAATGGTGCGTTCTTGCATCCCTTCAATAGAAGCAAAGCTAACGTGCTCTTCTCCCCCGTAAGTCAATTCCCCATAAATCTCATCCGATAATACGATAATATTGGTGCCACGCAAAACCTCTGCAATCTCTTCTAAATGCTCTTTGCGCATAACCGCTCCGGTAGGGTTATTAGGAAAAGGAAGTACTAAAAGTTTTGTACTTGGTGTAATTTTTTCTCTTAATGCTTCGGCGGTTAAACGGAAATCATCTTCTTCTCTTGTCACCAAAGAAATTGCCCTGCCTCCTGCGAGAGTAGCAAGTGGTTCGTAGCACACAAAACTAGGGGACGGAATTAACACTTCATCCCCAGGGCTAATCATTGTACGAAAAGCCAAATCAATAGCTTCACTACCGCCAACCGTCACAATCACTTCACTTGTCGGATCATATGACACTTGGAAACGGCGCTTAAAATATTCCGTAATTGCTTGACGCAATTGAGGAAATCCGGCATTCGGTGAATACCAAGTTTTCCCCTTGTCTAATGTTTCAATTCCCTTTTCGCGAATATGCCAAGGGGTTGAAAAATCGGGTTC
>JAGCZP010000042.1 GCA_017959985.1 Clostridia bacterium
ACACAGGAACACCAACCGCCCCAAGAAGCAAATACAAGAAAACAGACACAATTGCTTTTTTCCAATTAAGCACCGCAGAAATAACATAAATAGCAAATGTACTGAGGGTAATAGGTATAAGACCAATTGGGATAGACCATGGCGCTACCACACATAAAAAAGCCGTTAATAGGCCACATTCCACCATTGTTGTTATTGTTTTTTTGCTAGATTGTGCCACCGCTTATTCACTCCACGACCATACCTTTATCGGTAAACTGAACTTCTTTGTAGTTCTCTTTTGCATCGGCGTAATACCATTTCCCATCTAATGTTACCAGCAAATAGGCATACACCGTTTTGTCTTTTTCATAACGATATTTTGTGGCATCCACACCATTCATAGACACCAAAGAATCGGCAAAGAGATCTCCCTCAGCGCCAACAATTTTTTTACAAACCCATTTGGCAGCAATCGGTTCATTATCCACCGGTCTACCAAGCCATCCATCTAAGCCATTACGAATAACAATCCGGTAAAATCCTTGCTCTAATTTTTGGAAATACCAAGTTCCATCTTCATTTTCCGCATAAGCAAGTTTTGCCAAATCCTTTGTAGCTTGTTTGGCAGTGAAAATAATGCAATCCTGCCCATTAATCTGACCATTTCCTGTCTTTTCAACCGTTAAATCTTCCAAAAATAAGAATTTTTCGGATAAACGTTTGGCCACGGAAATCGCCGTTGTATCCTCGGTTTTGATGTTTCCCACTTTAATGGTTCCATCCGCCGATAAGGTAACCGGAACATAATCTCCACTTTCTTGCTGAATAAACCAATTTCCTTTGGAATCCACTGCCAGCGTCTCTTTCACACCATTTTTAAGGGTAACAACATACACTTCACATTGTTCCCCATCAATATCCACAACCCCATCGGTGGTGGTATCACTCACGGCATCTTCGCTTTCTTCACTTGTGGTACCTTGTCCATTGATAACACCCGCAATTTCATTGGCCGTGTTCACTTTTTCCGTATTATTGGGAATATTTCCTTGGTTTTCGTTTTCCGTCGCTTGACAAGAAGCCAAGCAAAAAACCATAAGAATGATACAAAAAACAATACTCGCTTTTCTCATTGTTTTCCCCTTCTAAAAAACCATTTTCTACTTCGTAAGTATACCAAAGTCTTTAGGCTTTATCAAGAAATATCAAGGTGTTTTAAACGATGCTACTAGCCGGTCTTTTTCCTGTCTTGACAACTGTTTTATTGCGTATTCCCGTTTAAGAGCATCCGACTTATTGTCAAATGTCTCCGCATAAACCAGTGTCACAGGACGTCTTGCTTTTGTGTACTTAGCCCCTTGTCCTTCGTTATGTGCTTTGATACGCTTTTGCAAATCATTTGTATAGCCTGTGTATAAAGTGTTATCGGCACATTTGACCATATACACAAAATGCATGTTTTCACCACCTAGATAAGCAAAACGCCCGAATGACATTCATTCGGGCGAAATGGAGCTGATAACCAGAGTTGAACTGGTGACCTCATCCTTACCAAGGATGCGCTCTACCTACTGAGCTATATCAGCATATGGCGACCCGGAACGGGATCGAACCGTCGACCTCTAGCGTGACAGGCTAGCGTTCTAACCAGCTGAACTACCGGGCCACTTTCTATGCTGTTGGACAGCAAAAGTAATTATACAAAGTACACTTTCAAATGTCAAGGATTTTTCTTTAGAAAAAATAAAAAGGAACTCCTCACAATTCAGAAGAGTTCCTCTCACTTATTTCGCTAAGAATTCTAACGTGTCGTCTTTGGCATCCACAAGGATTTTTGAACCTTTTTCAAAAGTTCCTTCCAGGAGTTTTTCCGCCAAAACATCCTCCACTTTCGATTGAATAGCACGACGCAACGGTCTGGCACCATACACAGGGTCAAAGCCTGCTTTGGCAATAGCTTCAATTGCCTTATCACTCACTTCAATTGAATAGCCCATATCTTCTACACGGGTGTATAAGGTCTTAAGCATATTGCGAGCAATCTTTTGGATGTTTTCTTGAGACAATTGTTCGAACACGATAATGTCATCCACACGATTCAAAAACTCTGGTTTGAAGGTATTGCGAAGTTCTCCCATTACTCGTTCATAGATGCGTTCTTTGTTGGCTTCTTCCTCATTTTCCGCACCGAATCCCAAAGAAGTTTGCTTATCGGTAATGAGTTTCGCACCAACGTTGGACGTCATAATGATAATGGTGTTTTTGAAATCAACGGTTCTTCCTTGCGAATCGGTCAATATGCCATCTTCCAAAATTTGGAGTAACATATTAAACACATCCGGGTGGGCCTTCTCGATTTCATCAAACAAAACCACCGAATAGGGTTTTCTACGAATCCGTTCAGTCAATTGACCCCCTTCATCGTATCCTACATATCCTGGAGGCGAGCCGACCAATTTCGAAACGGTATGTTTTTCCATGTATTCGGACATATCAAGACGAATCATAGCATTTTCATCGCCAAACATGGCTTCTGCTAGCGCTTTGGATAATTCGGTTTTTCCCACGCCGGTAGGACCTAAGAAGATAAACGAACCAATCGGACGCTTGGGATCTTTCAAACCTACTCTTCCTCTACGGATAGCTTTTGCTACCGCCGAGACCGCCTCATCTTGACCTATAATGCGTTCATGTAAAATTTCTTCCATACGCAAGAGTCTTTGACTCTCTTCTTCGGTTAATTGTACAACAGGAATACCGGTCCAACCGGAGACAATTTCCGCAATGGTATCGGCGGTGACTTCTCCCGTAATCCCTGCATTTTTCTCTTCCCATTGCTTTTTCTTCTCTTCGTAGTTTTCAGAGACTTCTTTCTCTTTATCCCGTAAAAGAGCAGCATTTTCGAAATCCTGTTCGCTTACAGCCGCTTGCTTTTCCTCTCCAAGACGTTTCATTTCACTCTCTAATTCTTTTAAATCGTCTGGTTGTGTAAAGGCATTCAACCTTACACGGGAGGCGGCTTCGTCCATTAAGTCGATAGCTTTATCCGGTAAGAAGCGATCTGCGATATAACGAACCGACAGGGACACAGCGGCTTGAAGAGCCTCATCGGTAATACGAACCTTGTGATGTGCTTCGTATTTATCCCGCAAGCCCTTAAGAATTTCCAAAGTTTCCTCTGCAGTTGGCTCTCCCACAATCACTGGTTGGAAACGACGCTCTAATGCCGCATCCTTTTCAATGTGTTTGCGATATTCATCCAGTGTCGTTGCACCAATGATTTGCAATTCTCCTCTGGCTAACGATGGTTTTAAAATGTTTGCAGCATCCGAGGATCCTTCTGCAGAACCAGCCCCAATAATGGTATGCAGTTCATCAATAAACAAGATAACATTTTCCGCTTTAATAACTTCATCAATAGCACTTTTGATACGCTCTTCAAAGTCACCACGATATTTTGTACCTGCAATCATACTGGTTAAATCTAAGGTGACTACTCGTTTTCCTCGAAGAAGTTCTGGTACTTCGTCATCACATATTTTTTGTGCTAAACCTTCTGCGATAGCGGTTTTACCAACACCGGGTTCTCCAATCAAACAAGGATTGTTCTTGGTACGACGAGAAAGAATTTGAATAACTCTTTCAATTTCTTTTGCTCTTCCAACCACAGGATCAATTTTCCCTTCTTTGGCAAGAGCAGTTAAATCTCGGCCAAATTGGTCTAGAGTCGGTGTTTTTCCATCACCGGATTTTTTCGTGCGATCACCACTGCCCGTAGACATTTGTGGTGCAGACACCTGCATTTCATCCGCTAATGCTTCCATCAAAGAATCGGTATCCAGTCCCATCTTTGCTAAGATTTTTGCAGAATAACTGGAAGAATCTTGCGCAATGGCCAACAATAAATGCTCGGTTCCCACATATCCCATTTTCAGCACTTCGGCATCTGCCATTGCCATTTCCAAAGTGCGTTTGGAACGAGGTGTAAAATCGTTGGTATCAAGCGACGTTTTCGGTCCGGAAGAAGTAATGGTTAGCACCGCTTCTTCAAAGCGTTCTGTTGTAATGCCTTTCTTATTCAGCACAGAAGCTGCCACACCGGTTCCCTCTTTTAAAAGTCCCAAAACGATGTGCTCTGTGCCAATATACGAATGGCCCATTTCCTCGGCGGATTGAATAGCTAAATTTAAAGCTGTATTGGCTTTTTCTGTAAATCCATTAAAACGATACATACTGCTCACAACCTTTCTCTAACTAATTCTGCCCGTTTCACATCGCGTTCGTTGGCTTCTAAATCCTTTCCACAAAGTGTCATAATGGTTGCTGGTTGAATATCACACATGAGACCACATAGCGTGTCCATGGAGATATCCGGAAGAAGTCCTAAAGCCACACCGATTCGAAGATTTGACAATAGATTGGAACATTCCTCATGCGATAACAAACGTGCAGTTTTTAACACCCCCATGGATCGCCACACACGATCTTCATACACAGGGTTTTGACATAATTCTTTTCTTGCATTTCGTTCTTCACGAATAATTTGGGAAGCAATGCCTTCTAGATTTTCAATGGCTTCTTTTTCGGAAATACCAAGGGTTACCTGGTTGGATAACTGATACACAGCACCTTCCGCACGACTACCCTCTCCGTATAATCCTCGAATCACCAAACCAAGCTTTGAAACCGTTCCTGATAATAAGTGGATTTTTCCCGTTTCTTGCAAGGCCGGTAGGTGCATCATAAGAGAAGCACGCATCGCCGTCCCCAAATTGGTAGGACATTGGGGTAAGTACCCTAACCGCTTATCAAAAGCGTATTCCAGTTGACTTTCTAGTAAATCATCCAGTTTATCCGCTTCTTTATACGCGTCTTTTAAATCTAGACCAGACCGCATCACTTGAATACGAATATGGTCTTCTTCGTTTACCATAATGCTAACCGTTTCGTCCTCATTAGTAAACAATCCACGATTTTCTGTGTATTCCACAAACTCAGGACTAATGCGATGGCATTCCACCATCGACAACAGCTCCCGTTTTTCCAATTTGCCAAGATTAACACTTTTAAGATCACTACTGGCTAAGCTTTTGCTAACCATATCCAAAATCGTTTCTTTTTGTTCGCTAGAAGCAAAATCTGGGAAAGGAAATCGTAACAAGTTTCTCGCTAGACGAATACGGGTACTAATGACCACATCGCCCTCTTTACCGCTTTTGCGATACCAAACTGTTTTTTTCATTACGTGTCTTCTCCTTCTTCTTTTGCTTCCAACTCACGAATCTGATCACGAAGTTTTGCGCATTCTTCGTATTCCTGTTTTTCAACGCATTCCGCTAGTTGTTTTCTCAGGGTTTCCAGTTCGCTTACCGGTTCTTCCTTTACAGAAACGGTATCCTCCGGAACCTGTTCGATAATCACATTTGGCCTCTTACCAATGTGACGCGTTTTTCCATGAACCCGTTCAATGGATGGTAAAAGGTTATCATAGAAGGTGCTATAACACTGCGGACAACCGACTTTTCCGTTCTCAACAATTTGATTAAAGGTGTCTCCACAGCCGGGACATTTCGTTTCACTACCCGCTTGCAAAGCAGGTTCTGCAAATAAATTTCCAAAGAAATAATCAAAAGGAGAATGGAAATATCCCATTCCAGAAAATCCGCCGAACATATGCCCGACGCCTTGTTCTCGTGCACAACCGGCACATAAGTGCATCTCCGTTGTTACACCATTGACCGTTCTCTTTATATGGGTAGTTGCTGGGTTCTTTTGACATTTTTGACACAACATACAAATTCCTCCTTACATGCTAAGTGCAATCAACAAATTCTTCATCATAGATGCTCTCAAAGCATCCCGGTTTTCTGCGGGAACATCTTTATACGCGCGATCAGATGTTGCCACCGCTAGCACACGGGCCGATTGGGCATCTATTAAATTACGGTTTAATAAGTTTTGTAGGAAAACTTGGGCTTTTCCTTGGTCGAGAGTATCTTCCATCGCATTGGCAAGTTGTACCAAAGGAGGAGTTTGTCCGCTATACCGTACTTTCGTAATCCGAATATAGCCTCCTCCACCTCGACGACTTTCCACAATGTATCCTTGTTCCGGACCAAAACGAGAAGCTAACACATAATTAATTTGACTAGGAACACATCCTAGTTCTTCTGCTAAAACATTTCTCTGTAATTCCATAGAACCATCGGTTTCTTCTAGTTGTTCTTGGATATACGCAGCAATAATATCACTCAGTCGCATATTTCTACCCCTTTTCTATCAGGCTGGCTATAGTATATTACAAAGGTCAAAGATAGTCAAAGTCAAAATTTGACCTTTAGCCATGATTATCCATTGCGAATAATTGATTTTCTTTAATTTTCTCGATTTTTCGCACGAAATCTCTTTTTTTCTCTTTTTTGACCTTTGCATAAAAAAAGGACCTCTCACAACGGTGAAAGGTCAAATTCTTATTGTTTTTTAGGAGCTTTTAATCTCATCCCAAATATCAGGAAGTTTCTCTTTTAATCGATTACAAAACTTCTTAAGGGTCTCCCGATCTTCGGATAAGAATCCTCCAATCAGCTTTTCATCGGTAACCATTTCTGGCAGTTCAAAGGTTCCATACACAGAGGGGTCCTCCACATTGACAAAAATATGGCGGTGTTTGCATTCCACAGAAATGGCAATGTTGGTTTCTTTATTTCCGGAAGCCGCCACACACAAATAACAGTTTGCCGCGTCTCCCCGGAAATACTTTCTTGTAATATGCCGAATCCAGCCTTCCTTTGTCATTTCTTCAAGACGAGGACAGAGTGTCGGACTAATGATTGTAATTTTGGCGCCAAAATCTTTAAGAAGAAAGGCTGCATCGGCAGCGTATTCATCTCCCCCAACAATGACGACTGTATTATCTTTTAAATCCATATAGATAGGAAACTTGGGCTTCATATTCTCTGCTCCTTCCATCCCTATACTTTTTATCAAGTATACTCTATCTCTATTCTTTTGACAAGTTATTTTTCTTTACAGGTGCAAACCCCTTTATTTGTGATACTTTCCGCCTTTTTCTATTTGCGAGACGCGATAAAGCTGTTCTAGCACCATAATCCGTGCTAATTGATGAGGAAAAGTCATGGGAGACATAGAAAGGCAAAAATCTCCCTTTTGTTTTACGCTATCGTCCAGTCCGAAAGAACTTCCAATGATAAAAGAAACCTTACTAGAGCCATTTACCGCCCAAGTATTCATTTTCTTTGCTAGTTCCACACTGGAAACTTGTTTTCCTTCAATACAAAGAGGAACCACAATCGACCCTTGCGGTATTTTCTCCAAAATGTGTTTTGCTTCCGCTTTTAATCCTGCCTCAATTTGGGCTTGTGAAGGATTCTCCGGTAACCGTTCTTCCCCAATTTCCACGATGGTAACTTGATGGGATCCCAAACGCTTGCAATATTCTTCACACGCCTGTTTCCAGTAGGCTTCCTTCAGCTTTCCTACACAAATAATTGTTATGGATTGCATTGTATCCTCCCTAAGGCCTCTTCATACTCCTCTTCGGTTAATGCTGCATTCATCCAATCTAACATTTTAGCGGTCGATAAATTATCCGGAAGT
>JAGCZP010000043.1 GCA_017959985.1 Clostridia bacterium
CATTACCTTTTTAGAGGAAGACTGGAACGCGTGTTCTCTTTTGGCAGGTTCTATGGATGTGGTTACCTGCAATCCTCCGTATTTTAAAGAGGGTTCTGGGAAAGTTTCACAAAACAAAACCAAAGAACTAGCCCGCCATGCCACAAAAGAAGGGCTTAAAGACGTTTGTAAAGCTGCCAGTCGCCTCTTAAAAAATGGTGGATCCTTTTATGTGTGCTATAAGCCGGAACAATTGGTGGATTTATTGTCTGCTTTACGTGAGAACAATTTAGAACCAAAAGAAATAAAAGTGTTAACCCATGATAAGAAAGCCCCATGGCTTTTGCTTGTAAAAGCGAAAAAAGGTGGCAAACCAACGGTGACACTTACAGTAGAGTAATAAAGAAGGAGAAAACAATGCCACGTTTTTTTATTGACCGTGTCGTCCCTGCAAAGGTGGGTGATTGCATCGCCATAGACGGAATCGATGCCAATCATATAAAAAAATCCCTACGCATGAACGTAGGGGAAACTCTCACCGTGTGCGATGGGCATGGCTGGGATTATGAAACAGAAATAGTTGCATTGGAGAATAGCGCCGTCGTCTCAAAAGTGAAGTCGGTATGGGAGAACCAAACGGAACCTTCCTTGCAAGTGACGTTATACCAAGGACTTCCTAAAGGCGATAAATGGGAAACGGTTATTCAAAAATGCGTCGAAGTGGGTGTGACAAAACTCGTGCCGGTGGTAATGGCGCGGTCTATTGCCAAGCCCGGAGAGAATATTCAAAAGAAATGGGAGCGCTGGCAAAAAATTGCTAACGAAGCCGCGGGGCAGTGCGGCCGTGGCATTTTGCCACAAGTGGAAAAACCGATTTCTTTTACCGACTTGGTAACACGAATTGCAAAGGAGAAAACCCTTGTTTGTTATGAAGAGGGAGGCGCTCCTTTCGGAGAACAGATCTCCAAGGAAGACGCAGCCCTATCTCTAGTCATTGGCCCTGAAGGGGGATTGGACCTGTCAGAGGTAGAAAAAATGAAAGCCGCCGGTGGCATTGTGGTCACTATGGGACCACGGATTATGCGTACCGAAACGGCTCCGATTGCCGCGATGGCAGTGCTGATGGAAAAATCGGGGAACTGGCGTTAATCCACCCCCGTGACTTGTAAGTGTGTATCCTTTACTTTAAAATGAATTTCATGTCCCGCAAAAGAAAACCCATAAATTCGTTCGGGGTCATTTTGATAGGATGGACGAGGATCCTGCTCTAATACCGAGAGCAGGGTCTTTTTTTGTTCTTCAGAAAAGGAAGATAACAACGTGTTGTCACATTGAACAGTGAGCTTTTTGCCAAACACATCGGTGCTAAAACCTCCGAGCGCTTCCGGGTGGCTGTCTGTGTATGGCAAATAGGGTTTAATGTCGTAAAGCGGAGTGCTATCGTGCATATCAGCACCACTGACAAGAAGGACGGGACCGTATTCTTTTGTGTATTCGATGGATTCTAGTTTGACCGAAGACAAACCGATGGGGTTTGGCCGGTAGGGAGAACGGGTGGCAAAAACTCCCATGCGTGTATTGCCGCCAAGGCGAGGAGGACGAACGGTGGGAGACCAATCTTCTTGCTTGGCATCGGAGAATTCCCATAAAAGCCATAAATGCGAATAGTCTTCCAGTCCGCGGAACGCTTCTTTGATGCGGTATTCCGGTTCAAAAACGATAGTGGAAAGCAACGTATCCGACAACCCACTTTGACGGGGCAGTCCGAAGCTGGTGGGAAAGTCATTATGGATGTGAGCAATGATTTTCATGAGAGCGTTCCTTCCTAAGTTTTTTCTCATTATATCGGACATTTTTAAAAAACTCAACTATGGCAATTTTTCCGAAATTATGGTATACTTTTTTGTACTGAAACCGTAAGGGGGATTGTTCATGTCCGAGCGCTATAAAGTATCTTTAGCCAAGGTAATGAAAGAACAGAGATTGCAAGCAGAGTTTTTGCCAGATGATGCGGAAAATCTATTTATTTACACACCGGAAATTAGTCGTCCTGGTCTTGCAATTACCGGGTTTTTTGATTATTTTGATAACGAACGTGTCGAGATTTTTGGCATGGGAGAAATTAGTTATTTAGAAAAGCTAGATGTTGCCGAGCGTAAAAGCAAAATTGATGATTTGTTAAAACGCAATCCTCCGGCCATTATTGTTACCAGAAAGTTAGATATTCCAGAAGAACTGAGAGAGTCTTGCAAACAATATAAGGTACCGCTTTTGACGACACCGGTAATGGCGTCGGAATGTATGGCGTCCCTTATCAATTTCTTAAACGTGGAATTGGCACCTCGGATTACCCAACATGGTGTTTTCGTGGATGTATACGGCGAAGGGGTTTTGTTGGTTGGTGAGAGCGGAATTGGTAAGAGTGAAACGGCTATTGAACTTGTCAAACGTGGTCACCGGATTATTGCGGACGATGCGGTTGTAATTCGTCGCGTGTCTTCGAGAACCTTGTTAGGCTCTTCTCCGGACAACATTCGCCACTTTGTGGAATTGCGTGGTGTTGGTGTGGTGAATGCCAAGAACATCTTCGGTATGGGTGCTGTCAAAGAAGCCGAAAAAATCGACATGGCTATTGAACTGGAATATTGGGATCCGAATCGTGTTTATGATCGGTTGGGAAATGGTGATGAAGAAATGGAAATCTTAGGCAATAAGATTCCGAAAGTAACCATTCCCATTAAACCTGGTCGGAATATGGCGATTATTATCGAGGTCGCCGCCATGAATAACCGTCAAAAGAAGATGGGCTATAACGCAACCGAAGAATTATTACGTCGCCTAGGAATGGATCAAGACGAATAATGGAGGAACCATGGTACGAATAGGAATTGATGTTGGTGGCACCAATGTAAAAGCGGGTATTGTGGATGAACAATACAACGTTTTGGCAATGGCCAGAAAACGAACCGGTGCCGGTCGAGACACCAGTGAGGTTTTGGATACCATTGTGGATACGGCAAAAGAGGCGTTGCGAGAAGCGGGCCTCTCCATGAAAGATGTCTGCGCTGTCGGGGCAGGTTTTCCCGGTACGTGCAACGAAGACACCGGTCTTGTGGAGTATGCTAATAATTTGGGATTTACCAATGTTCCTGTCTGCGAAGAACTGCAAAAACGATTGGCGGTTCCTGTGTTTATGGAAAACGACGCCAATGTGGCGGTGTATGGAGAGTATTTAGCAGGGGCTTTAAAGGGCTCTAAGAATTGTGTCTTTATTACACTGGGAACCGGTGTTGGTGGCGGGATTTTGCTGGAGGGAAAAATCTTTAGCGGAATCAATTACGCAGGCGCCGAGCTTGGGCACATGGTGATTAACATGAATGGCATGGAATGTAACTGCGGGCGCCGTGGTTGCTGGGAAATGTATGCATCGGTAACTGCATTAAAAAAACAAACGAGAAAAGCCATGCGAGCTCATCCGGAGAGTCGGATGTGGGAACTGTGTCCCGTTATTAAATACGTTAGCGGAAAAACCTCTTTTGATGCGATGCGTCTAGGGGATGCTGTTGCCAAAGAAGTGGTAGAAAATTATATTCGGTATATTGGTGTCGGTGTGATTAATGTGATTAACATTTTTCAACCGGAACACATTTGCATTGGCGGGGCCATTGCCAAAGAGGGTGATTTCTTATTGGATCCTCTCAAAAAAATGGTAAAAGAAGAGCGGTATAGTCGGTATGCACACAAACAATCCATTTTGTGTGCGACACAGTTAAACAACACCGCCGGAATTATTGGTGCCGCGTATTTAGATACTTTACATTAAAGAGAGGAGTAAACCATGCAACAACTGATTTCTTTGGCAAAATCCCTTGGTTGTGACGTGGAAGAAAATCCCGTATTAGCGAAATACACAACCTTCCATATTGGTGGACAGGCTCCTCTGCTTATGGATGTGCCTGCATCGGCGGCCCCGAAACTTTTAAAAACAATTCAAGAGATGGGGCAGTCGATTTTTTGGATGGGGAAAGGATCCAATTTACTTATTAGTGATAAAGGCATTTCGCAAATTGTCCTTCGTTTAAAGCAAGAAAATCCGATTCGTATTTCGGAAAAAAGTTTAACTTGCGACGGAGCAGCTCCGCTTATTGGTGTTTGCAAAGCCGCAAGAGACGCGGGGCTTTCCGGATTGGAATTTGCCTATGGAATTCCGGGGTCGGTTGGCGGCGGCGTGTTTATGAACGCTGGTGCCTACGGAGGAGAAATTCAAGATGTTTTCGTGGCGGCAAAGGTGTTATTCCCCGATGGATCGGTGGACACGATTTTTGCAGAAGAGATGGATTTTGGCTATCGCCATTCGGCCTTAATGGAACAAGGGGGCGTTGTGTTAGAAACCACCTTCTTGTTAACACCAAAAGACAAAGAAGAAATTACCAAGACCATGGAAGATTTCTTGTCTCGTAGAAAAGAAAAACAACCGCTAGAATATGCCAGTGCCGGAAGTTTTTTCCGTCGCCCCACAGGGTATTATACCGGAGCGCTTATTGAACAATGTGGTTTAAAAGGTTTTCGCGTAGGGGATGCAGCCATTAGTGAAAAACATGCCGGCTTTTTGGTTAATTTAGGAAGCGCAACCTGTCAGGATGTTAAAGCGGTGGCTAACGAAGTGAAACGCCGCGTGCTGGAAAAAACAGGAGTTACCATGCAACCGGAAGTTCGTTTGATTGGAGAAACCTGGGAAGAATAAAAGGACGGTGAACGCATGTCTTTTTCATCCGATATCAAAATGGAATTAATTGAAAACATGCCTAGTGCACGATGCTGCCGTTCTTCTCTTTTGTATGGTATGATGGAATGTGGACGTAATTTTTCTGAACGGGATATTTCCATTCAAACGGAGCAACCGGCCATTGCCGATTTTTATACGAAATTACTTTGGAGATGTTGCCGGGTTCCCGCTTATCGAGAAGATGGTGGGTTTGCCATTGTAAACGTGCAAGAGTCTAAACGACTAAAGATATTAGAACAGTTTGGGCATAAAGAGAGAGAAGTGTCTCTTCGCTTAAATCGTGCCGTGTTTGATTGTGAAAAGTGTGTGGCAGCATACTTAAAAGGTGTGTTTTTAATCTGTGGAAACATTTCGGATCCAAACACCGATTATCATTTAGAACTGAATATTCCGTCCTATACCTTGAGCAAGGATATAGAGTTATTACTAGAAGAAATGGAATTGCCAGCAAAACGGTTGCGCCGTAAAGGAGACAACGTTTTGTATTATAAGGATAGTAGCCAAATCGAGGATTTTTTGACACTCATTGGAGCGTCCAATGCTTCCATGGAAATGATGAATGTAAAGATTATTAAAGACATTCGTAATGCGGTTAATCGAGCCAATAACTGTGAAACGGCTAACATGGATAAAACAGCGTCGGCTGTGGCGAAACAGATGAAAGCCATTGAACTCATTGAGAAAAATCATGGGGTAGGACTTATGCCGGAAGACTTGCAAAAAACCATGCAATTGCGCAAAGATAACCCGGAAAAATCCTTGCGAGAGTTATGCAGTTTGTTCGATCCACCCGTTAGTCGGTCCGGAATGAACCATCGGTTAGAACGGATTATTGCGTTTTCTAAACAGTTTGAAAAATAGTTGTACAAAAAGGCGAGCAAAACGGCTTGCCTTTTTCTTTTTCGCCCGAAAAATATGGAGGAAATGTCAAAAATTTTGCATTAAAAGTTTTGAAGTTTTTCGCGCACGCGCGCGTGTTATATAATAGATGCCTAAAATGAAAATTTTCCGGGGGTCAAATTGTATGAAAATGTTTCGTAAATCCGTAGCAATTTTATTAGGCGTGTTATTGCTGTTAGCAGCAACGGCAGTGCCTGTTGTTGCCGCGCATTATGATGTCAATGGCGATGCGGAAATTGACATGAAGGACGTGCTTGTTCTTCGTCAATACGTAGCATTCAGTCTGACAGAAAACTTTGATAATTACGACTGTAATGAAGACGGCGAAGTGGATATGAAGGATGTTCTTGCCCTTCGTCGAGCGGTTATGACGGGCGTGACGGTTGGTTCTACCACGCCAACCTCTTCTCATGCGCCAACCAATGATTTAATTGTGAACGGAACGTTTGACGATTCTTACGGATGGACCCTCTCCAATAGCACCAACGCGAACATTGCAAATGGTGGATTGACCTTTGTTAATTGTAGCAGTGCCGATTCTTATGCGACCGGTACCGTTCAAACCAATCTTTTGTCCCCCAATACATCGTATACCGTTACTGCCGATTGCAGTGCCAATGACGTTAACATTTTGTTAGAAGTGACCGGTACCGCTATTCATGAAAGCTATCAATCGGCCAATGGATACGTGACCTTTACCACCGGAAGCACTGTTAGCAATGTGGGCTTTAAAGTGGTGGTGGATAGCACTCATTCCACAGGCAATACAACGACGGTGGATAATGTGGTGATGGTGCAAACTGAATCGGTGGTAACGACAGCCACTGAACCGACGACCCAAACCACCGAAGCCGGTTCTTCCTACGTGAATATGTTAACCAATGGCGATTTCGAGACCGGCGATTTGACTGGTTGGACATATTCTGGTACTTGCAATGTTAGCGATGGGGAAGTGAGCATTTACCAATCGAATGCAAAGATAACGCAAGATGTGACCCTTGTGGTTGGTAAAACCTATTATATCTCTATGACGGTTATTAGCTCGGATCCTGCAAAAAATGTGTACTATAGAGTAAAACAAGGTTCTTCTACGGAGCAAAAGGTTATTGATTCCGCTGTGACATCATGGCCAACAACTCTTACGGGGTCATTTACGGCAACCAATACGGCGGCAACCATCACCATTAAAGCGGCGGATAAATCCAGTGCAAACCTTGTTTTAGATGATTTGATTTTATCGGAAACTCCCATTTCCGGTTCTCCCGCAACCCCAACACAAACACAACAAGCCGGACTGGTTTGGGAAACCACCAATGGTGTTTCCTATGTTTATTGCAATGGAAACGGACAAGTACAAGTTGCCGATTCTACTGCCGGTATCGTGGGCGATGCCAACATGACTTGGGCACAATTTGTCAGTTCGAATGGAACATTGAGTGCTACCCAAGCCATGGATATTGAATTAATGGGTACCTTTACAGATGCGGTGACAAATGGTAGCTCGGCAACCATTAATGGTGTAAATGCAACCGTGGTTTCTGCCTCTGATACAAAAGTGGTGTATCATATTAGTGGTCCGGCAACTCTTTCTTCGAGTGGCATCATGGATTTTGCTCTTGGTGGAGTGACAGAGATTTCTTCCAATACACAAACTAAGGCGCTAGTGCGAATTGTTACACAAGCAGAGCCATCTAGTAGTTCTTCGTCAAGTACAACCAGCACAACTCTGACAACGGTTACCCAAGGTTCCACCTCTTATGATTATGATATAGAAGATGTCGACCAAGTAACCTTGACCTTCTACGATCAAGACTGTACGGAGTATGCTTTCACATGGCAAAGCTATGTGTCGGAAACCACACCGGTTGTGCAATACGTGACAGGTACGGTGACAGACCCAGCAGCCTTCAGTGGAGCAACCACCGTTTCTGCCTATGACAATGGCGTGGCGCAAGATAAGATTTTCTGCTCGGATTATGACTCGACTAATATTGATTTCCATTATTCGTATAACGATCGTTCAAAATTTGAAAACATTAACATTTTCTGGCATAAAGCCAAAATTGCTCTTGGTAGTGCATTAAACTATAACACGACCTATTCCTATCGTGTGGGTGATAGCACCACCAACACCTGGTCGGATATTTATACCTTCACGACGAGAAAACAAGAAATCGGCGATTCCTTTAACTTTATCTACTTGTCGGATAGTCAATATGGTAGTGGAGATACGAAAGCCTATCAGAAGTTTATGGAAATTATCAACACCGCCGATAATAACGTAACGGGTGGCAACGAGTTCTTGTTGCACGGCGGTGACTTCGGTGATGGTGGATACAGCTATTATTACCGCATGTTACTGGATGGTGCTTCCGATTTCTTTGTCACAAGGCCAATGTGGATTACGAATGGTAACCACGATAACTACTATACCGGTACCACTGGTGTCTTGGCACGTCACTGGGGCTTTAACTGCATGATTGTCAACGGTGGTCCTGTATATTCGTACAACTATGGTTCGGTTCACGTAATTTGCTTACAAACCGAATATCCAAACAGTAACAATATTACCGGTCACTTAGGCGATGCACAAATTAACTGGTTGCAAAGTGACTTAGCTGCCAATGCTTTGAATCCTGCAACAAAATGGACAGTGGTTACCTTCCACCGTCCAGCGGCTGCACCGCTGGCCCAAGGTGATTCCTCCGAAGATAGCAATGTTGTTACAAGACGGAATGAATTATTACCAATTTTTGACCAATACGATGTAGACCTCGTGTTACAAGGACACCTCCATGAATTTGGTTACTCCTATCCAATGACGTGGGATTCTGGTAGTTCCAATTATGCGATTGATACCGCTTGTGTTTCCACTTCTGGAAATCTTGTAACGTATAATAATCCGAATGGTACGGTCTTTGGAGAACTTGCTACATCGGGTGGTACCCCAGATGATGTAGGGTCTGGCCCAATGCCAGGCTATATGTATTTCCAACAAGATGGTGAAACGTATGCATTTGGAAACATTTCTATTGGAAAAGATGGAAATGGTAACGATACATTATCGGTGGCATGTCATTACTTAGATATCTCAACGAACAAGACTTCTGGAGAGGTTACTGGTAGTTCACAAAATGATGTGTATAGCTTTAAAATTGTTAAAGGGAACAATATGCAACCGACTAGCTCGACCACTACAACAACCACACAAAGCCAGCTCCCTGGTTCGGATGCGCAATTAGTGTTTAACATCACAGAAACCTCCCCAAAAGATACCACGACTCCTCGGGATGGTGCTTGGACATATGAACAAGGGGATACCGCTGAAATTACTTTTACCTTACCAAGTGTTTGGCAAGGTAGCACGAAAACCCAAGAACAAATGCAAGCCATGTTTCACTTAAATGTGGAAGACGTAGCACCGGCTATGTATCCACAGGCCTTGGGAGAGGAAGATACCGATTTGATTCCGCAAGTGGCGGATTATACAGCTACTTATTCTCACAGCGGAAACGATATTTCCTGCACATTGCATATTGTGATGGATGGGGATAAAGTCATTTCGGGATATGTGTCGCATCCAGACTTCCATGCGGTCGTTGTTAATGCAGATGGAATACCGGATACGACCTATACAACTAACGCTACCACTTCTACGACGACTACCACCACGACGACTACCACCACAACAACCACCACATCCACTTCGCATACGACGACTACATTGGCTAACCAAACTTCCCATCCGCGTTCACAATGGCCGTGGCAACTCAATGGTAACCACCTAACCTATCTAAATGGGTATCATACCGGTTGGTTATATGAAAACCTTACGGCTGCTGAGAAAACAGCGTATGACTATTGTGTTCAGCAGTTAAATGATCATTTTGGTACCGAAACGTATCTAAGCTATAACGGTACGGGAGAATATGGACTGGTTGTTACGCTTCCTTCCGGACTTAATTTGGCTAGTGATAGTGCGAAACGCATTTGGACAGCGGTAAAATGGAGTAATCCAGAATTCTTCTGGTTGAGTTTTTCCGGAAAAGGCAATAGTACCAATTCTAGCATACGGTTTGGTTATCTCTATAACCTTGCTGCTAGACAAGCGTATAAAACACAAATTGAGGCTGTGGTAAACGACATTCTCAACAACTACGTTACGGGGACGACCGAATTTGAGATGGAAGAGGTCTTCCATGATTGGCTGTGCCAGAATTCGGCCTATAATACGACGGCAAACAATTCGCAATCCAGTGTCACATTCCCAGAAGCTTATTGTGCAGTGGGTGCTTTTATTGATGATGTGAATCATACCACGAATTATGGTGATGTGGAGTTTAATCCGGTTTGCTCGGGCTATGCTCCTGCTTTTGCGATTTTGTGCCATGCGGTTGGAATTAGTTGTGATTGCTTTGATGGCTATACCAAGTGTCCGGATGGGTATTACAATGGCTACCATGAATGGAATATTGTGAAAATCAATGGACAATGGTATAACATGGATGTCACTTGGGACGATTCTACAAATACTGTGCAATGGAGATATGACTACTTCAATGCCGACAATGCTTATTTTGTTGCCAATAGCAATTGCAATTCGACGCATTATCCGGAGAATAGTTCTGCAGGTGGTTCTTCTTTAGCAAACTGGAGCTATCCGAACGTGACATCAACGGCGGATAATTACTTTATTCATAAGGGATATTACGCAACGAGTTTTTCAGAAGCTGTTGAAAAAATGGCTTTAGCTGTTTACGAAGAAAGAACGTATAAGCCCTTTAATACGAATAGAAATTGGTATGGCGTGAAGTTGGATCCGGACACTTTCACGTCGGTTGCCAATAGTGTTAGCTCTTTCCGTTCACAAGTCAATTCAAGACTTTTAAGCCAATATGGTATGTATGGGGGAACGGGAAGTTATATACATACTGCGGAGAATAAGTATAAATATAATTGTGATTTCTATTTGCAAATGAGCTAGAAACGAATAAAAAACGGGAAGGAGAGTTTTACAAATGATTCTGAAACGTTTTTGTGCGATGATGCTTTGTTTGGTATTATGCTTAACGAGCGTCTCGTGGGTTTATGCGTCTGGCTATGACGTAAACAATGACGGTAGCGAGGATATGAAAGATGTCCTTGTTATTCGGAAGTTCTTAGCCGGCATGCAAGTGCCTATTACAAAGCAGGAAGCCGACGTCAATCAAGATGGTAGCGCGGACATGAAAGATGTCTTAGCGGTACGTAGACATCTAATGCATTTTGACGAAGACGTTGTGGTGTCTTTGACTAGTGATGAAATATCATCCCGACCAGGCTATTTCGCATTGACGGCTGATGAAAGGACTGCCTATACGGCAATTGTGAATGCTATTGAAGACGGAAAGTATACCCCAGCAACGGTGACCATTTCCGGACATCAAGTGAATGGCCTTCATGTAGACATGAATCCGAATAGCGATAACGCGATTACAGTGGACGAGCTGGATCGGGTTATGGAAGCGATTCAATGTGATCAGGTGGAATTCTTCTTTATGAAATCCCATTATGGTTATAACTATGTGACCATCAATGGAAAGGACTACTGCAGTGGCCTTAATATTGAATTTAATATGAGCCAAAGCGATGTGGCTGCGGCAGAAACAAGGCTTGCCAATGTCATTCAAGTCATTGTCAACGAGGCGCCGAAAAATGATGTCTTTGCCTGTGAAAAGTATTTACACGATAAGATTTGTGCTATGTGCGATTACGATTACGATACCGCCCATGGAACGAGCCAGGCTTCGGCTTTGGCCTATTCTGCGTATGGTGCTTTAATTCGTGGGAAAGCGGTTTGCACCGGCTATACTTTAGCTATGCAGCTTTTGTGCAATTATGTGAATATTCCTTGCTACCACATTCGTGGTATTGCTCAGGGTGGCGACCATATGTGGAATATTATCTATTTAACTGGATATCCGTATTTCTTGGATGTTACCTGGGATGATGATGAAGATTCTGGCCCATTATATTCGTACTTTAATGTTACGGATGAGATTCTTGACTATCGTCAGATTACACAGGAATTCCCATCAGCACCACAGTGCTCGGCAACAGAGTATAATTACTTTGTGTATAATCAGTGTTACACAAGCACTAATGCCCCAACTTTTGCCGCTAAATTGATGGCAAAAGCCATTAAGAGCGGGAAAAATTCCATCTCCATGAAAACCACGGCTTCAGGCATTACCGCTATTAAAAATTGGCTTAATGATGGATACAAAGTGTATGACGATGTTAACGCTTTGCTGTCCGGTTCCGGGAAATCGATGAATGGCATTTCCTATATTTTGGATGAAGAAATGAACATCTTTTATTTCATGGCTACGAGTATAGCGAACACCTAAATTTGTTAATAAATAAATCCGCCATTTCCATTTTTTTGAAGTGGCGGATTTATTCGAAAAATAGTCTTGACAGTCTAACCTTTTGTGTGGTACTATTACCTTTGCCCGATTGCGACGGGAACC
>JAGCZP010000044.1 GCA_017959985.1 Clostridia bacterium
ATCTTTTGCAGTTTCTTTCTTAGGCAACGCTAGAGGCCTCCTCTTCTTCTTTATCTCCGATATGGTGGATTTTCATGAGAGCGGAATAGACTTTCTTATTTAAAATTGTTTTCTTGCAATATTGGGTAACTTTGTCATAAGGGGTCGATTGTAAGGCTTTTCCATCTTTAGAATAAATGGAATCGCCAAGCCAGCCATCCACGGCAACGGTGCCGGCTTTGAAGGCAGCTAAGGCAGTAAATTCATCGCCGTTGTACCGTTTTAACAGATACGCCATGATTTTGGTGCCGTATTCAATGTTGTTTTGCGGGTCGGAGATGTTTTTCTCTTTGGAGATACCAAATTCCTTGTACAAATCTTCTAGGGTTTGGTAGGACACTTGCATAACCCCTTGGGCATCTTCGGTGGTTTCAATGTTTTTCTTGAAGTTGCTGCCTGCGTTACACATCGAATAGATTAAAACGGGGTCTACTTCGTATTTTTCGGCAGTGGGTTCAATGTAATTTTCACACTCGTAGGGGAAGAAAAAGTCAAAGACATATTTTCCTCCAATGAGCACGATGAGGATAAGAATTACAATCCAAACGATTTTGGCAGATCTTCCACTTCTGCTACTTGTTCCATACATGTCCATAACTCCTTTGCATTTTGTTTTAAGGTTTCGACCGAATGGTTATTAAAGAGAATCTCTATTTATTTACCAACATAAAAATCGTTGTCAAATTGCTGGTTCATACGTAAAAAGGCTTCCTCTTCGGATAAGGTATCTCGATGCATAATACGCTGTTTGCGGTTTTCCTTGTCGGATACCACGCTGATAACAAGGTCGCAATGAGTATCTAGTTGACTTTCAAAAAGCAGGGGGGCATCGATAATGATAAACGAGGTACCGAGGGCTTTGTATTCTTCTATCTTTTGATAGCATAAATCTAAGATGTAGGGGTGGGTGATACTCGTTAAAAGATCTGTCTTCTCTTTGGAAGAAAACGCAAGTTTTCCTAACGCTTTTCGATTCAAAGACTTATCTTCGTTGAGAATCTCTTCGGAAAAAGCAGAGACCAGTTTCTCTAAACATGGACTGTCATTGCCAGTTACAAGTCGTGCCAAAGCATCCGCATCAATAATCTGTGCTCCAAGGGATTTCCACACAGACGCAACGGTACTTTTTCCGCATCCGGTAGGACCAGTTAGCCCGATAATGGTTGTTTTATTCTTCAAGATGAATCACCTCAAATGCTGCGGCGCGAAGTAAACGGTTATAAACGGCGAGACCTACACCTTCTTGGGAGGGACAGCTGGTATAGAGAATTTTGGCGCCTACCTCGTCGGCGTGGCGAAGGGCATCAAAAACGTGCTTGGCCTGGTCTTCTTGGTTATCTCGTTTGCCATAGGTGAGATACGGAACGGTTAGGCCCTGTTCTTCTCCTTCAAAGCATAATGCCCAGGTGTCTTCTTCTGCATGTGCATTGATATACGAAGTTACTTTCTCGGCAGAACCATTAAGTAAAATGACTTTGGCTTTTGGGGAATAGTGTTTGTATTTCATGCCGGGAGAGGCAACAACAGCATCCTTTTGTCGTTGATGGGTAACAGCGGGGTCGATGGTAATAGGGCCGATAACCGATTCTATCATGGAAACGGTTATGCCACCGGGCCGGAGTAAACGAGGGGTATCTCCCAAAACACTCAAGACGGTGGATTCTACGCCCACTTCACAAGCGCCACCATCCACAATGGCGGCAATGCGGCCGTCTAAATCATTTTTTACGTGTTGTGCCGTGGTGGGACTGGGACTGCCGGATACATTGGCAGAGGGTGCCGCAAGGGGACAACCACTGGCGTTAATGATTTGTCGTGCAATCGGATGCACCGGAAAACGAATGGCAACGGTATCCAAATTGGCACTGACAATGGAAGGGACACAATCGTTTTTTTTGAAAATCATGGTAAGGGGACCTGGCCAAAAAGCTTTTGCTAGTTTTTCGGCGATATCCGGAATATCGGTTACCAAGGAATTCAATTGTTCGAGTTCACCGATGTGGACGATGAGGGGGTTATCCTGCGGTCTCCCTTTGGCAACAAAAATGGAAGCAACCGCATCCTTATCAAGCGCGTTGGCAGCTAACCCATAGACCGTTTCGGTAGGAATGGCTACCAGTTGTCCTGCTTGCAAAAGGGCAGCGGCAGTTTTGATATCTTCACTTGTGGATTGCAACCTCCGTGTTGTCATGGTGTGTTCCCCGAATCTACTAATTTTTCCTCTTGTTCGTAAGCCAAGAGGGCATCAATAATTTCATCCAAATCGCCATCCATAATGCGATCGATTTTGTATAAGGTTAAACCAATGCGATGATCGGTTACACGTCCTTGTGGGAAGTTGTAGGTGCGAATACGATCACTACGATCGCCACTACCAACTAATGCTTTGCGTGTGGAGGCGGTTTCTTGTTCTTTTTTTTCTTGCTCGGCTTCAAAGAGTTTGGCGCGTAAAAGACGCATAGCGGTATCTCTGTTTTGGTATTGGCTACGTTCGGTTTGGCAAGCAACCACAATGCCGGTGGGTTCATGAATTAACCGCACCGCCGAAGAGGTTTTGTTAACCTTTTGTCCGCCGGCGCCACTAGCACGATACAC
>JAGCZP010000045.1 GCA_017959985.1 Clostridia bacterium
TCCATTGCGCCGCCGCATGAAAAATCACCCTTCTGCGCCGCAGGGTGATTTTTTTCACTCAATTGTTTTTCGTTTTTTTCACTGTCTACTTGACAGGGGGCGCTTCATTTTTCGAATAGCCTTTATTTTTATAATTGACTTGATTTTGAGAGTAAGCTTTGTTTTTCGTCCCATAATTTTTGGGATAAGTCCACATAATAGTGGTGAGGATTTTCAAAACGAAGCATTTCGTCCCATAAAGTATTAATCTCTTCTTGACAGTATTTCTTAATCTCTTGCACAGAAGGAGAATTGTAAAATTTTTTACCGTTTTTAAAGAGTTGCACTTGTAATGGTTTTGCCGTAAAGTTTTCCACTAGTTTCCGCTTCCAAGTGTGTTCGGGATCGAAGATTTCGTATGGTTTAGAATCGTCGATGATTTCGTCGTGTTTGGTAATCACATCGGCAATAGCTTTTCTAGTTTTTTTGTCGAATAAGCGCCACACCTTTTTGTAGTCTGGGTTGGTAATTTTGGAAACGTTTTCGCTTACCTTGATTTTGGGAACAATGACGCCGTCTTTTTCTAAAGCACAAAGCTTGTATACGCCACCAAAGACAGGGTCGGAGGAGGCGGTAATAAGTCGTTCTCCGACACCAAAGGAATCAATCTCGGCTCCTTGGATGAGCATATCGCGAATGATGTATTCATCGAGAGAGTTGGAGGCACAAATTTTACAATCCGGATATCCGGCATCATCGAGCATTTTGCGGGCACGTTTGCTTAGATAAGTAATGTCTCCGGAGTCAATGCGGATACCTTGGGGACGAATGCCCATCGGTTGCAAAACTTCATCAAAAGTACGAATAGCATTGGGGATACCAGATTTTAAAACATTATAGGTATCCACTAGTAAGGTGCAAGCGTTAGGGTATCTTCTAGCATACACTTGGAACGCTTCTAGTTCGCTATCAAATAACTGTACCCAACTGTGAGCCATGGTTCCCAGTGCTGGAATGCCAAATTCTTGTTCAGCAATAGTACAAGCGGTTCCAACACAACCGCCAATATAGGAAGCACGGGCGCCGTAGACGGCTCCGTCAAATCCTTGGGCACGACGAGAACCAAATTCCATAATGGGTCTTCCATCGGCTGCACGGCAAATCCGATTGGCTTTTGTGGCGATGAGGGATTGATGATTGATAGTCAGTAAAATCATGGTTTCCACTAATTGGGCTTGCACGATAGGACCTCTAACTGTGATAATCGGCTCCATGGGGAAAATTGGCGTTCCTTCCGGAATGGCCCAAACGTCACAAGCAAATTTGAAGTTACGAAGATAACTTAAGAAATCTTCGCTAAAAATCCCTTTTGTTCGTAAAAAAGCAATGTCCTCATCGGAAAACTTTAAGCCATTGAGATAATCGATGACCTGTTCAACACCGGCCATAATGGCATAGCCACCATCGTCTGGAATGCGACGGAAGAACATGTCAAAATAGGCGATTTGGTTTTCAATTCCCGCGTCGAAATAACCGCCACCCATGGTTAATTCATAGAAGTCGGTTAATAAAGAGAGGTTATCGCGAAGAAAATAGTTATTGGATTGCATTGTAATCCTCCTAAAATGCAAAAATCCGGCAGCAAGACCGCTGCCGGAACTTTTGTCATCGTTTACTGATCTTTTTTTAGACCGCACGAGTTACCTTGCCAGAACGCAAGCAACGGGAACAAACATATGCATGTTTTGGAGTTCCGTTTTCGTGCACTTTGACGCGTTTGATGTTTGGTTTCCATGTACGGTTAGAACGGCGATGGGAGTGGGAGACACGAATGCCGAAAGCCACACTTTTGCCGCAGACTTCACATTTAGACATAATAAAGGCACCTCCTTTGGCTTTGCTTGCCAATGCAAGCGATACAAGAACTCCTATATATTATCAAAGCTATAAAAAAAAATCAAGCATTATTTTCTTTTTTACGATTTTTTTGCCGAAAAATTTTTGTAGACCGTCTAATGGGTCTATTTTTATTGTACTTTTTTACTTGTATAATCTACTTATTTCAAGTATAATGATACTTGTATATTTATGTTTTAAGGAAATGAATACTATGCTCTTTGACTTGATTAGTATGATAAACAACGGAGAGTTCGTGGGAGCTTTCTTATTGCTGCTTTCGTATGCAGCGTTGATCCTTGTTATGCTTCCTGTTCACGAATTCGCCCATGCTTTTTCGGCAGATCGTTTAGGTGATCCCACCCCAAGGTGGAATCGACGGTTAACCCTTCGTCCACAGAATCATTTAGATATCTTAGGGACAATTATGATTTTACTGGTTGGATTTGGATATGCCAAACCCGTTCCTGTAAATCCTGCCAATTTTAAGCACCCGAAAAAAGATATGGCGATTACCGCCTTTTGTGGACCGCTTTCGAATTTAATTATGGCGGTTTTATCTGTTGTGGTTTTTAAAGCCATTTGCTTTTTTACAGGGGAGACGGTCATTATTACTTCGGGATCGGCTATCACCATTTCTTCTCTGTGGATTTATTATTGCTATATCATTTTTATTGAGGTATTTGCCAGCATTAACCTGAGTTTAGCTGTTTTTAATTTGCTTCCGATTTATCCTTTGGATGGTTCTCGGATTTTTGCTGTGTTTATTCCCAATCGCTGGATGTGGAAAATTGAACAGTATCAAATGTACATTATGATTGCGGTGCTCGTGCTCTTATTTACTGGAGCGTTGACCATTCCCCTTCAATTCTTAAGGCACATTATGGGATGGGTTATCTGCACACCCTTACATTTACCAAACTATTTTTAAAGAAGGTTTTTTATGGAAGCCATTTCCTATAAGTTACCGGTTTTTGAAGGTCCTTTAGATCTTCTCTTGCAACTGGTGCAAAAGAACAAATTGAATATTTGCGATATTCCGATTGCGGAAGTCTTGCAACAGTACATGGATACCATCAGTTTGATGCAAGAGCAAGATATGGAAGTGGCCAGTGAATTCTTGGATATGGCAGCCCGACTTGTGTATATCAAATCGGTTATGTTGCTTCCTAAAACGGAAGAGGATGAGGACCCACGGGATGATTTAGCAAGAGAACTAATTAGCTATCAATTATGCCAAGAAGCCGCGAGACGGCTTGCAATGCACAATGTGGGACAAGATTTGTTTATTCGTGTTCCGGAAGAAGTGGAGCCGGATTTAACTTATAAACGAAAACATGAGGCGGAGGTATTGTTGTCAGCGTATATTTCTGCTGCTGGCCGTGGAAAACGGCGTTTACCACCGTCGGAAAAAGCTTTCTCGGCCCTTGTGAATCGAAAAATTGTTTCGGTTAAATCGAAAATCGGATTTATCCTACGGAAATTATACATTGGAAAAAATGTTGCGTATACCAAGTTGTTTGAGACGGCAGAAAGCCGTTCGGATTTGGTGGCCACCTTTTTAGCCCTTTTAGAACTGGTGAAAATGAACCGTGTAAAAGTGGAAGGAGAAGGGAACGGACAGAGTATTTCCATGCTTGGCACCTATAGAGAAGGCGACGAAGCAGAATTAATCAAGGGGTTGACTGTAGAAGATGGAGATTAAAAAATACATGGCGGCTATTGAAGCCATCTTATTTGCTAGTGGAGAACCAGTAGAAGCCTCTCGATTAGCGGAAGTGTTAGAACTGGATGAGGAAACCATTATTCGTTTTGCGGATGATTTAATGTCGGATTATAACACCCGTGGCGGTGGTATTTGCATGGTTCGTTTGGATAAATCTTATCAACTGTGCAGTAGCCGCGATTATGCCGATTATGTGCGGCATGCCATGGATATTCGCCGCAACACGCCTTTATCCCAGGCGGCCATGGAAGTGTTGGCTATTGTTGCTTACAACCAACCAGTGACACGTGCCTATATTGAGCAAGTGCGTGGCGTGGATTGTTCAGCAGTTGTGCAAGGCTTAATTGCGAAAGATCTTATTGAAGAAAAAGGACGTTTGGAACTTCCTGGTAAGCCTTTAATTTATGGGACGACTTTAAACTTTTTACGTTGTTTTGGTATTTCTAAGTTAGAGGAATTGCCAGAACTTCCACAAGAAGAAAACCCAGACGATCCATCGGTGTCTACCGAAACGACACTGGATGAATTAATTGAACTGGCAGAGCATGCGAAAAATGTTTCAGAAACTAGCGAATAAAAGACGCAAAGGATGAGAATTCATGCTTGTTGTGTATATTCTCCTAGGAATTCTTTTGTTCTTACTGCTACTGTTGTCTTTACCGGTTTCTTTTACCATACAATCGTATGATGAAATGCTTGTGAAGATGCGCATTCTCGGATTTCCCATCACGCTAGTCCCTGCAAAGGAAAAGCCTGAGAAAAAACCGAAAAAACCCAAAAAGACAAAAGAGGAAGAATCGAAGAAAAAGAAGAGTTCTATAGGAAACTACTTTAAGAAAAAAGCAGATGCAATTAAAGAGCAAGGAATCTCCGGAATTGTGGATGCTTTACAAGAGATTGTGGCGATGGTAAAGACCTTATCCAAACGGGTAATTCGTTCCATCACCATTCGCAAAATGCAATTTCACTTGTTTGTGGGTGGCCAAGAGGCCTCGGATGTTGCTTTAAACTACGGTAAACTGTGTGCCACCATATTGCCAGCCTTTAGTTTGTTGGAAATTGTGTTTAAAACCAAGCGTAATGATATACTGATTAAACCAGCGTTTACAGAAGAGACCAATGTCTACACATTTGATATCGTTGTTTGGGTTATTCCTATTCTTTTGATTTGGGCGTGTTTGTGTTTCTTTGTTAAGTTTATGGTGTTTACAAAACATATTGATGATAAAAAGAATCCGGAAGAATTAGAGGAGGAAAAGAAAAATGGATAAAAGCGTACAAGGTGTTTTAGGAATTTCCATGGATAAAATCAAGGAAATGGTGGATGTGGATACCGTTATTGGTACTCCGATTGTTGCCGATAATGTGACTTTGATTCCGATTTCTCGTGTGACCTATGGATTCGCCGGTGGCGGATCGGATTTGCCAACCAAAGATCCTGATCGTTTTGGTGGCGGTTCCGGTGCGGGAATCACCATTACTCCTATTGCAATTATTTCAATCAATCAAGGCAAAGTTCAGGTGTTACCGATATCGGATAAACCAGGTCCTGTGGAATCTGCTATTGCTTCGGTTCCTTCCGTCGTGGATACAGTTAGTGATTTAATCAACAAACACAAAGGGAAAAAAACCAAATCGATTGAAGCATAAGTAACAAGGAGAATTTCATAGCGAAGTTCTCCTTATCCTTTTTATAACGTGGAGGCCACTAATATGGCAAAAGAACGCTTACAAAAAATCTTATCAGAATGCGGTATTGCTTCTAGACGCAAAGCAGAAGAACTCATTGCGGCTGGAAAAGTAAAAGTAAATGGCCATGTGGCATCTATTGGGGATAAAGCCGATATAAAAATCGACCATATTACGGTCGGTGGCAAGAAAATCGATAGTCCTAGCCAGTCGGTGTATATTTTGCTTAACAAACCCCGTGGTGTGGTCACCACTATGAAAGATGAAAATGGCCGCAAATGTGTTGCCGACCTAGTAGGAGATGTGGGGACGCGTGTGTATCCCATTGGTCGATTGGATAGAGATTCGGAAGGCATGTTATTACTGACAAACGATGGAGAGTTCCATCAAGCCATTGAACATCCTTCCAATCATGTACCCAAACAATACCGGGTTTCTATTCGTCCTACAGCAACCGAAATGCAACTGGAAACTATGCGAAAAGGCATTGTGTTAGATGGAAAAAAGACGGCACCAGCCGAAGTGGAGATTTTCTCTATAGAGGGAGATAAGATGGTACTAACCATTGTTCTTCATGAGGGAAGAAACCGTCAGATTCGCCGTATGTGTGAAACTTTAGGATTAGAAGTACTTCGCTTAAAGAGAAATCGCATTGGAAATGTGAGTTTGAGTGGATTAGGTGTTGGAAAATGGAGAAATTTAACCGCGAAAGAAGTGAAATCTTTGTTACTCTCCGCAAAACCAACAGGAAAAATGAAAGCAGCGTCAAAGTATATTAAGGATAATAGGTGATTGCGTAGTGAAAACAACAATTTATCTTGTCCGTCATTGTGAAGCTACTGGAAATGTTCAACGGATTTGTCACGGAATAACCGATTCTGATATTACGGATAATGGAAGAAGTCAATTAGAGTGCTTAACAAAACGATTTGAAGATGTTGCGCTGGATTGTGTGTATTCTAGTCATTTGTTTCGTGCGCAGGAAACGGCTCGTGCCATCATCCGCAATAAAGAGATTCCTCATCATGTGGATGAACGTTTATCCGAAATCCATGTGGGGGAATGGGAGAATATCCCGTGGAAAGATTTACCCGCTCTTTATCCAGAACAAAGTGAAAACTGGAGTTATCATCCAGAAAAGTTTGCAGCCCCCAAAGGGGAATCTATGGTGCAAATGTATTCGAGGATGAAAGATGCTCTTAATACGATTATCAAATCCCATGAAGGAAAGACAATTGCGGTGGTGTCGCACGGATGTGCTGTGCGAAATGCTTTGTGTTGGGCTCATGGGTGGGATGTCTCCCAGTTATCGGATGTCTCCTGGGGGGACAACACCTCCGTATCTAAAATTGAGGTAGACGAAGAAGGCGTTCATTTAGTATTTGAAAACGATTGCTCCCATTTATCAGAAGATTTATCGACCATCAATAAACAAAATTGGTGGAAAACAGGGGAGTTTGAATAAAGAAAGGACGTATATGGTCATTTTAGCCATTGATTTAGGAGTTGCTCGCACAGGATTAGCCATTAGCGATCCGACAGAGTGCTTAGCATCTCCGATTGAAACGATTGCCGAGAGAAATAGGGAAAAGCTCTCGGATACCATCGTAAAAATCGCAAAAGAAAGACAAGTGGAATTGTTCGTTTTGGGATTACCAAAGAATATGGATGGCACTCTCGGTGAAAGTGCTACGCGTGCAAAGGAATTTGGAGAACTTTTGGAACAAAAAACGGGATTGTCAGTGGTGCTATGGGATGAACGACTAACCACTGTCTCGGCGGCCGGGTATTTAAACGAGACCAACACTCGTGGAAAGAAACGCAAAGCCGTTATTGACACGGTTTCTGCTGTGATTATCTTACAAAACTATTTGGATAGCCGTAAAAAGCCTTAAGAAAGGTGTTAAAAGAATGCTCAAGTTAATTCTAGGTCGTTCTGGAACAGGAAAATCGTATCGAATTTTTGAACAGCTAAACTTTGCTTTGGAAAAGACAGAGTCTAGCTGTATTTTGCTTGTTCCGGAACAAATCACCTATGAAACCGAAAAACTTCTCTTAAAACACTTGGGGCCGAAGAAGTCTCATAATGTGAAGGTTCTTAACTTTACACGTTTGGCTGAGGCGATTGTAGCGGCATCCAACTGTGATATTGAGAATTTGATGGATGATGCGATTCGTTCTATCCTTTTGAGCGAGGCATTGGATGAAACGGCAGACCGTCGAAGCGTTTCTAAGCTTTCTTTCCGTGAAAAACGAGATCCAAACCGTATGAAAGCGTATTTGCGTATCATTACGGAGATGAAACAGAATAATGTTTCTGCGGACGATTTAAGTGTAGTTGCCGAAAATCTACAACACGATGTGTTAAAGGACAAAATTAACGATTTGTCGCTGATTATGAATGCATATGATGCCTTGGTTGCTCAATCGTATATCGATGTTAACGACTTGTTTGATAAAGCCATTACATTTATTCACGATTCCAATCTACTAGACGGTAGTTATGTCTTTGTGGATGGATTCTCTGGTTTTACAGCACAGGAAATCAAACTCTTTACTGCCATTTTGCAGGCCGCACAAGAGGTAACGGTTGCTCTTTGTGCAGATTCTTTAATGACGGAGGATATTAATCCCTTTACGATTCCCACCCAAACGGCCAATCAAGTCATCTCCATTGCCAAAATGCATAATATTGATGTGGCTGAACCTGTGTATCTACAAGAAAATCATCGTTATCACTCCAAAGAGTTACAGGTGGTTGAGCAAAATCTCTTTTCGTATACCATTTCTCCTTGTGAACAATCGGGAGACGTTACCATTATGCGTTGCTCGGATGCCTATGGGGAATGCAAAACGGTTGTTAAAATGATTCATAAGATATTGCGGGAGGGTGGTCGCTGCAACGATATTACCATTGTTTGCCGCAATCTAAGTGCGTATCGTGGCATTTTGGATACCTTAATGGATCAAGAAGGCATTTCATACTATATGGACCGTCGAGAGAATATCCTTATGGAACCATTAATTGAGGAGATTCTCTGCGCGCTGAAAGTGGTTTCTGGCGGATGGAAAACTGAAGCAGTGCTACGACTTATGAAAGCGCGTTTGCAATGTTTCTCGTCTCACTCGGTTTCTATGTTAGAGAACTATGCTTATATGTGGAATATCTTTGGGTCTCTTTGGAAAAAAGAATGGACTGCCAGCCCGGATGGGTTTTCTACGAGAGTGTCTCCTAATGCGGAAAACCGATTATTCTATCTAAATATTCTTCGCCGTCGATTGGTGAATCCTTTGATTCGTTTGGAAACCGCCTTAAAAGGGGAAATATCGGGAGAAGAATTTGCCACGGCGATTTATGCTTACTTAAAGGAAACCCAAGCGGTTCGTATGATGAAGATTCGCATTCAGCAGTTAGAAGAGGTGGGAGAACCGATTCTAGCGGATCGTATGGAACGTGTTTGGGATGCCACAATGGGCATTCTAAACAGTATGGCTGTCACCACCGAATCCAAACACGAAGTCTCTCGGTATTATGAATTGTTCCGATTAGTAGCATCCTTTACGGAAATGGGAACCATTCCGCAAATGATGGATTCCATTCAAATTGGATCCGCCGATCGGATGCGATTTGCTTCTCCCAAAATTGTCTTTTTGATGGGAGCTAACGAAGGCGTGTTTCCTGCTTTCCCACAAAACGGAGGTTTTTTAAATGACCGCGAACGGAGTCGTTTAAAAGAATCGGGACTGGAATTACAGCAATCCGTAGAGTATTACAGTGCCCAAGAACGGTATTTTGCGTATACGGCGGCCAGTGCCGCATCGGAAAAACTATATGTTAGTTACCAAACGGCTAGCCTAGAAACGGAATGTAGTAAACCATCGGAATTGGTGCATAGCATTAAACAAATTCTTCCCAATGTGGTGGAGAAAAAAGATAACATTGCATCGGTGGAAGATATCGAATTGCCTACCCAGGGACTGGAATATCTTGCAAGAACGAGAAATACTCCCAATGCAATTACTTCAACGGTATTTGAGGCTTTTGACAATCTTGATATCTATCGAGAAAGTAGAGATAGACTATTCTCTTTTTTTGAAGATACGCAGTTTTCTTTTGAGAATTCGGCCATTTCCAAGGAACTATTTGGTTTGCAAAATTTGTCGCCGACACAGGTGGAAAAGTATTACAAATGTCCATTTTCCTATTTATGCCGGTATGGGCTGAATATTACTAGCCGAAATCGTGCAGAACTGAATAGCATTGAGTTTGGAAACATTGTGCACTATCTACTACAGGTTCTCGTGTCTCGCTATGAAACAGAAGGATTTGATAAGGTAACTCATACGCAAGTGCGTAAGGATACCAAACGCTTAGTGGATGAATATGTGGAAAACTACATGGGCGGAATCGAAGGAAAACCGGCTCGCTTCCAGTATTTGCTTTCCCGATTAGAAAAACTGGGAATGGATACTATGTGGTTTGTCATTTGTGAGATGAAACAAAGCGCTTTTGTCACCACCGATTATGAACTGACAATTGGAAAAGGAAAGGATGCGGTTGCGCCTTTACAAGTGGAATTGTCGGATGGCTCGATTGTGAAGATTACTGGGCAAATAGATCGTGTGGATGTGTTTAAGAAAGATGATAAGAGCTTTTTGCGTGTGGTGGATTACAAAACCGGTAAGAAAGAGTTTAAACTCAATGAGGTATTAGAGGGTATTAACCTTCAAATGCTTATTTATCTAACGACTTTGTGGAAAAATGGGACGCCGCATTATGAAAATGTTGTCCCGGCCGGTGTGGTATATTTACCCACAAAATTGGTAGTATTAGATGACGAAACAATACGAGAAAAAACGCGTGATAAATTGGAAGAAGAGCAAATAAAGAGTATTAAAACTCAAGGGTTATTATTAGATGATCCTGAGGTCTTAGAAGCCATGGAAGTAGATGGAAAAGGGCTTTTTATTCCGTATGCGGCAAATGATAAGAAAAAATCCGATTGTTTAGCGTCTTTAGAACAATTTGGTGTGCTTTCCAATCATATTAATTCTTTAATTAAGAAAATGATGGAAACCTTGCAAGAGGGAACGGTTCCGGCAAAGCCAACGGTTAAAGGAAGCCATACACAAAAGGAAACTCCTTGTTCGTATTGTGACTATGCGCCGATTTGTCGTCATGAATCTAGTCAGGTGGAAAAGTATATCAAAAAACTTTCTAACGAAGAAGTGTTTGAAAAGATGCAAGAACAAACGGAAGATAAATGATGTATTTTTTTGCAATTTTTTGAATTTTTTATTGCGAAATGCGATTGAAGTGCTATAATAAAACAGTTAGAAAATTTAAAGGAGATGTTTTTCATGGATTACGTCGAGCGCGTGCTTCAAACAGTTAAAGAAAAGAACCCGGCTCAGGATGAATTTATCCAAGCTGTTACGGAGGTTCTTAACTCTTTAAGACCTGTTATCGAGGCAAATCCACAGTTTGAAAAAGTTGCATTATTAGAAAGATTAACCATTCCGGAACGCATTGTTACTTTCCGCGTGCCGTGGGTGGATGACAAAGGTAATGTGCAAGTAAACACCGGCTATCGTGTACAATTCAACAGTGCCATTGGCCCTTACAAAGGTGGTTTACGTTTACATCCTTCTGTTAACCTTGGTATTATCAAATTTTTAGGTTTCGAACAGATCTTCAAAAACTCCTTGACCGGTTTGCCAATTGGTGGCGGTAAAGGCGGTTCTGACTTTGATCCAAAAGGTAAGTCGGATAATGAAGTGATGGCTTTCTGCCAAAGCTTTATGACAGAACTCTATCGTCATATCGGTGCCGATACCGATGTGCCTGCCGGTGATATCGGTGTTGGTGCTCGTGAAATTGGTTTCTTATATGGTCAATATAAGAGACTTACCGGTTTGTACGAAGGTGTGTTAACCGGTAAAGGCTTAACCTATGGTGGTTCCTTAGCTCGTAAAGAAGCTACTGGTTATGGTCTTGTGTATTTCCTTGACGAAATGATGAAAGCTAAGAAAGACAAGATTAAAGGTAAGACTGTTGTTATCTCCGGTTCTGGTAACGTTGCCATTTATGCTTGTGAAAAAGTGCAAGCTTTGGGCGGCAAAGTAGTTGCTTTGAGCGACTCCAACGGCTGGGTGTATGATAAAGACGGTATTAATCTTGACGTTGTCAAAGATATCAAAGAGGTCAAACGTGGTCGTATTAAAGAATATGCAGAAGTTTGCAAGAGTGCCGAGTATCATGAAGGCAAAGGCATTTGGACTGTTAAATGCGATGTGGCCTTACCGTGTGCGACACAAAACGAATTGCTTATTGATGATGCGAAAGCATTGGTTGCCAATGGCTGTAAATATGTGGCCGAAGGTGCCAACATGCCAACTAGCTTAGACGCTACCGAATACTTACAAGAGAATGGTGTGGCTTTTGCACCAGGTAAAGCTTCTAACGCCGGTGGCGTGGCCACTTCCGCTTTAGAAATGAGTCAAAACTCCATGCGTTTGGCCTGGACTTTCGAAGAAGTCGACGAGAAATTGCACAACATTATGATTGGTATTCATAAGAGTGCTTATGATTACGCCAAAGAATATGGTTTCGAAGGAAACTATGTGGTTGGTGCAAACATTGCTGGTTTCATGAAAGTTGCTGACGCAATGATGGCTCAAGGCGTTGTCTAACAAATAGAAAATCCCCGATTCGTTTGAATCGGGGATTTTTTTTATACTTTACATTTCAGCGATTCCGTCGCAAATTCCTAAAATGACAATACCGACAATGACGGATAAGACGCAGACATATTGGGAAACCTTTAGTTTTTCTTTAATAAAGATTCTAGAAAGGATAACCGACAAGATACAGTAGGAGGCAACCATGGGGGCAGCGAGGACGGGATTCTTTGCCATGGCATAGACGTAGAAAATTTGGCCAATTTCTTCAAATCCTGCAGCAAGCCATTTGTTGTGTTCGGTTTTTACAAAGGGATTGTAAGCTTTCTTGTTTTTTATCAACAAGTAGATCCAAGCAATTATTCCGGCGACAAAGAAGGTCAAACCATAGAGAATAATGACATCGATTTCACCGAGTCCTAATCCGGTGTCTTCGTCAAGTATGATACCGTCTGCGGCGGTTCCAATGGTATCAAACAAGCAATATAAGATGGGGAATAAGAGCGCTAAAGCACCAAATTTGTATTTCTTATTTTCCTTGGAAAGAGTTTCTTCTTTGGAAGATAAGCGTTGTTCCACAATGGCAAGGGCGATAACTCCGGCAACAATAAAAACGGTTCCAATAAGATTTAAAGTAGTGACTTCGTCAGAAATTTTTTGTGTTTGGCCCACAAGACAAAAGTAAAGGACCATACAAATCATAGAAAAGGCGCCAGAGGCATTCTGTACAGGAGAAACAATGGATATTTCCAAATACCGTAGACCGGCGTAGCCGATTACCATGGAGATAATGTAACAAAGAGAGGCGGGGGAGTATTTTAAAGTGGATAGAAGGAAGTTTTGAATGGAAAAATCGCTTTGTAGTGTTTCGGAAAGTGGAAAGAGGGCAAAGGCGCAAATACCCATTACCAAACCGACCCAAATGGCAATTTTGTACTGAGAATCTTTGTCGTTTTGGTCGGTTCCTTTTTTGTAGAAAAGATCCGCAAATCCCCAACCGACGATACAGAGTAAGGAGAGATAAAACCAAGTCATAATTGTTACCTACTTTCTAAAAAAAGCTGAGTAACAAAAGTCACTCAGCTTTTGTGGTGCGCGAGACGGGACTTGAACCCGTACGTCGTCGACACACGCACCTCAAACGTGCCTGTCTGCCAGTTCCAGCACTCGCGCAAATGCAAGCAAAATTATAGCATTGAGACTGGGGTATGTCAAGGTTTTTTGCCTATTTTTTCAGTGCTTTTACAAAGGGAAATTCGATATGTAATATATTGACAAAAATTTTAATATATTATATATTTATTTTATATGAAAATCCCTAAAATACTTATTCACGTTAGGAGAGTACTAATGAAAAGATTCTTAAAAAATGGGTTAGCCATTTCGGTGTCTGTTGTGATGCTTATTTCCTGCATGGGATTAGGTAGTTTGGTTGCTGCGCCGCAAATCCAAATCCTTGCACCGGCCGGGCAAAACTTAGTGACCAATGGTAACTTTGAGGACCCGAACTCCACCGCATGGGCGTTTGGAGAAGGGGTATCGATTTCCTCGGCGGCAAAACGGTCAGGAAACTATGGATTGGAAATGAAATCGGCGGTTTATGACACAAGAGCCAATTTTGAATTCAGCCAAATCGCTTTAGCACCAAATACGAGATATGTGGTGACGGCGGATACTTGTACCAATGGCTTACCGTTATCCTGTGATTTTAATGTTACAGGCGGTGAGGCAACGGTTGAAAAGGGGACATTAACCTCTTCTTGGACCAATGTTACCATCTTAACCATCCAAACCCATACCGAATATGTTTTTGGTAAAATTGCTTTTGAAATCTATCGGGATGCTTCGGCTACAGGAAATAAAGCAGCCTATATTGATAACGTTGCAATGATTGCTACCGGTAATGAATGGTGTCCAACACCAAACGGTGGCATGACAATGGGAACGGGTATCGACGAACATTTTGATAGTTCCACCCTTAAAAATGGCACTTTAGATAAAGATGTCTGGTTGGTTTCCAATACCGCGTGGGGCGGTGCCAATGGTGGTTTAAACTCTGCAAACGTGAAATTAGGGACAAAAGACGGACGTTCGGTTTGTATTTTAGAATCCCATGGTGATCAATATACAGGAAATGTACAAGGCGTCGGTGGAAACACCACAAGGGTTGGTTCCGGTATTGTTACACGGGATTATTACGCATCGGCTCGTTACACGGTTGTTTGTAAAATTGAGCCTGTATTAGGAGTATGTACAGCGTATTGGTCTTTCAGCTACGTCGGGTATATGCAAGATGATACCAATGGCGACGGAAAAGCGGATTTCTACGATCAAGGCGATGGATTATGGGAATATAATAAACTCCATAACAAAGACGAAAATGGTTGGATTCAAGAGAATGGTGTTCGTAACTCAGAAATTGACTGGGAAACGCCTTCTCCCATGGATGATGGTGGAGAAAACGATGTGGTTTCCCACAACAACCTAAGAACCAACTGTTGGGGTGGTAAACGTCCTGGTGAAGGCGGTAACTACTCTGGCCGTTCCCATCAAAACAATAA
>JAGCZP010000046.1 GCA_017959985.1 Clostridia bacterium
AACGGACTCGAACCGCCGACCTCCTGCGTGTGAAGCAGGCGCTCTAACCAGCTGAGCTATGCGCCCGAATATTGGTGACCCGGACGAGAATCGAACTCGTGTTACCGCCGTGAAAGGGCGGTGTCTTAACCGCTTGACCACCGGGCCTTGTGTTGGTAGCGGCAGTCGGATTTGAACCAACGACACTGCGGGTATGAACCGCATGCTCTAGCCAACTGAGCTATACCGCCACATATAAGCGCACCCTCTTTTCAAGGGTGCGCTTTATTATATACTATTAAAACAAATATTGTCAAGGAATAATTTCCCTTTTTCTTATTTTTTTGGGCTATTTGGTTTTTTGATCCTTAACAAGTTTTCCGTGAACCAAAAAACGATAGGCAGAATCAGCGCCGATGCAGGTACTCAAAACAATCACCTTATCTTTGGTCGTCACCTGAATATCCCGATGCAAACCACCCACACTCTCTGCACTGGTTGCTTCGTCAAAAAAGGCTTTCAAATCGGCTTCATTAGAAAAATCAAAATAGGCCGGAATTAAGCGATCATCATAGGTATACGCCGCATACACTTCATAGGTTAAACGATGGCCCTTTGTGTAGATGTATATATATCGATTGGCATCAAAAAAATCTTTTTTCCTAAATTGATGAAGTGACCCAAACATCGTTTTATTTAACATACTATGCCCATAAATGAGTGTCACCGGATCTTTAAAATCTTTGTGATTCACTTTTTGTGTGTAAATGGTTCCGGCATAACTATAATTCTTTTGCACATCCTTGTGAAGATAGAAATCCTCTTCCTCGTCTTTGGAACTTTGAGCAATTGGATAATCCACATTGGTATTGGGAATGGCAATCCACGCATACAAATCCGGATTGGTTTTTTGAAGCATCTCAAAATCAATAGGATTGTTGCGCAGTTCCTCTTTTTTGGGAGTAGTTTCAACCACGGAATTGGTCGGTTCTTTTTTCGATTGATCAATCACCTGTCGATTCATGCCGTTTGTAAACAAAATAAGCAGTACCGAACAAACAATCATAATGCTTAAATCAAAGCCTATGGATAGTATTTTCTTCATAATTGTCTTCCTTATTTTAGTGGTTTGTATTTTCTCTTGCGACGATGGTTTCTTGCGTTACGGCGTTTTTCTTGGTTGTGTAAAAAGGCCAAGATGGCATAGGCGATAATCAAAACAACCAACGCCCCTAGGGCCACCCAAAGCCACGGTGAGGATAACACTGCCTCAATGCGCGACCAGATATACAACAGTGTACTGCGTTTTACCGACTCAGAAGCGACCAAATTCACTTCGCCAATTTTCACATCCTCTTGGATGTACAACACAGCTTTGCCCAGGACCTGTCCTTTTTTAACCGGAGCATCCACCCGTTCGTGATTGAGTACCACTTCTTTGCGAACCGTATTGGGATCCACTCCCAGCGGCACTAAACAAGAAAGAGGATTTTCCGCAACCAAGGTAACCGTATCGGTTTTCCAGGATAAATCCACCTTTTGCCGTACCATCGGTTGATTTTCGGTTAACATAGTTTCGTATTCAAAGGTGTTAAAAGCCCAATTGCATAGCACACGTGTGCTATCATAATGGGTACCGCCTTCGCCGTATTCGTTTTCCATGGGACATCCCATAACCACCGTTAAATACCGGTAGTTTTCACTATGGCAAACGGAAGCTAACGCTTTTCCGGAATCATCGCTAACACCGGTTTTGCCCAGTTCCATGGCTTCGTAATAATAATCGGAAATCCCACGCAGCATATAGTTGCTATTTTCCCAAGACCGTTGTGGATGCTTAGAAACCGGTTTAACCGTCACTTCTGTTGCTCCTAACATGTTATGCAGTTCTGGGTCATCAATGGCATACCGCAGCATAATATACATGTCCCGTACGGTCGTTTTTTGATTCGGATGATCTAGCCCGGTTACGTTTCCAAAGGTGGTATTGGTGCAACCAATTTCTTTGGCGTAGGAATTCATTCCCATCACAAAGGCATCCACCGAACCGGCCAAGGTGGCCGCTAAGGTAACACAGGCATCTGCTGATGTTTGAATCATGGAAAGGGATAACATATCTTTGACGGTCCAGGTCTCTCCCTCTTCCATATTTGCAAGAGTCAGACCCGTTCCTAAAATGTAGGTCTCTTCTAACGGCAAGGTATAGGTGCCGGTGGTTTTTTCCATGTCGATGTTTTTCTCTTTAATGAGCTTTTTGGCATACAAACCCACCATAACACGCATCATAGCACCAGGAGATAACTTCATATCTCCATTATTTTCATACATAATGGAGTCTCTACCGTTAACCCCTTGTTCCGCCGTTGCGGTCCCTTCTAAAAAGACAATAATCGAGGCTTTTGCCAAGTTCCCTTTTAAAGTTTCCGCATCCGGGGTGTACGCAGAAACAGAAAGCGGGCTCATCACAAAAACGAGCAAAAGAACCCCTACCAAAAACAATCCAAAAAGTCTTGTTTTTTTCATAGACAAACCCACTCCTTCCGTTTATAATAAATAAAAGTTAAAATACTTACTACAGTATAGCAATCCACGTTTTAAAATGCAACCGTTTTCAAACGGTGAGAAAGGAGCGAATCCGCTACATGGTTTTTGTTACAGGCGACATGCACGGTGACATATCTAGAATCACAGGTCATGCCGTATCCAAATTAAAGAAAG